>JAFYPH010000025.1 GCA_017547585.1 Bacteroidaceae bacterium
ATAAAGCTCCCCCTCTTGGTTAAGAGGGGGTGGCCTTCGGCCGGGGGCGTTCGATTATTATAAAATTCATACGCCCTCCGTCGCAGCCTTTAGCGTCTGCTCCTCGTCCCTCTAATCTTAGAGGGACAGTTTTTCAGTTACTATTGCTACTTTTAAGCTCCCCCTCTTGGCTAAGAGGGGGTGGCCTTCGGCCGGGGGCGTTCGATTATTATAAAATTCATACTCCCTCCGTCGCGCCTTTAGCGTCTGCTCCTCGTCCCTCTAATCTTTGAGGGACAGTTTTTGCTTGCATTTTGCTCCTCCTCTTGCAAAAGAGTAACAGCTTTTCTTATCCAGTATATTGTTTCCTTTACTTCGAAAAAAGTGATGGTTTTTTTTATTTCCGCCACTAAATTAGATACTTTAATGATATTCTCCAAATGCACTGTGCTTCATTTCCTCTTTTCTGTGCTTTAAAATGCGAAAAATATGAAGCATAAAATAAAGCATAAGGTGTAACGCGTTGAAGAATAATAAATTACCCCCCCTGATATTTGCTATTTTAATATTGTTTAACAGTTAATTTTTAGGCTTTTATAGTTGGGCTTTACTGAAATTTATTGAAAAGTTTCGAACTTTTAGTTTGCCATTATTCCCCATAAAGGGTACTATATTATCATCGGTCAGTGTGGAGTGCAAAAAAAAGAATCCTCTCATTGCCTTTCGAGCAATGAGAGGATTCCGTAGATTGTAGTTTGTTGTTTATTTTACATAAACTTTCTTGCCGTTGATAATATATGTGCAGCCGGGGGTAACCACTTTTACTCGGCGGCCGGTGGTGTCGTAAACTTCGTCGTTTGCGCCAATCTCGTCGATGGTGATGCTTCCGATGCTTGTGGGAATGCTGTACGATGCTCTCACCAGGGCGATAGCTGCTGCGAGCTTTTCGCTCGCCTCGGGGAAGAGCACTGTGGTGCCGCCGGCGAACAGTGTCGCCGCTGCCGAGGTCTCTTCGGCAAGCTGTTTCACATATTCGGGCAGGTTGCTGTCTTTAGTCTCTACGTAGCTATAGAGAACAATGTTCTCGGCTGTGGAGCTTGTGGTGTCGACAACTTCGTAGAGCAGTGCCTTGGCCTCGGCTATTGCAGCCTTGAGCTGCGCCTTGTCCTCGGTCGCCTGGTTGTCGGTGACGCAGGTGATTGTCCACTGCGATGTTGCATCTTCGTTTTTCCAGCCTACAAGCTTATAGCCTGATGTACAATGGAGGTAGCCATAGCCTGTATTCTCCTTTTGGATGGCGTATCGGCAATTTTCCATTTCGTGTATCTTGAACTTCACTGCCGAGGATGTGCTGCTTGCCTTGGCTGTGACGTCCTTGCTCTGCGAAACGTAGTCTATATATTTTCCGGTGTTATTCTTTATATAGTAGAGGTCGCTGCCGCTCACAGGCACGAATGTGAGTTTGGTGTTGTTTCCATCGTTCATTGCGCAGGCCATTGTTCCGTCGTCCTTGCAGTAGGCTGTGTATTTGGAATATTTCGAGTTTACAAGTTTATAGGCATTCTTGGGATTAATCTTGATGAATGCGCGGTCGTCGGCGATTATTCTGTCAAACTCGTCCGAGAGTAATTTTGCCCATTCGCCGTAAGTGTGCTCGGCCTGTGAACTGTCGGCGAGGGCGGCTTTTGCTGCATTGTAGTATTCGTTGAGTGTCTTCAGTGCATAGGCGCGAATGTAGCCCACCTTTTTACCCGAAGTATCCTTTTTCTTTATATACTCGGCGGCAATAGTGAATGCTTCCTGCAGGGCTTCTATCTGCACCTCTTCGCTGCCGTTGTACACTGTGGTAACCTCGCTCTCGCTGCCATCGGCCGACACTGCTACTATTTTCAGTTCGCGGGTAGCAATTTCGTCGGGAAGGCTGTACTCCATTGTGTTACAGAATGATAGCAGGCTGTCCTCCATGCTGTAGAAACGGAAGCCTACGGCGCCCGAGCCGTGAGAGAATGTTACCTTCTTGCCGAACTTCGAGTATACGTAGCCTGTGGCCTTTGTGTCGATAGAGTCGGGCAGATAGGCTGTGAACTGTCCAAGGTCGCCTGCCTCGCCCACCTTGTAGTCGATGGCGAGTCTGTTACCCTCGACGCCGTCGGTGCGGGGGTAGTGGACGATGCGATCCTCCATAAACTCTATGGCTCCACACTTTTTGGGGTATTTTGCGATTTTCTCTTTGGTAGAGTTTATCATTGCCTGTGTCGAGGTGAGTCGGTAGTCGCCGTAGTCGCCCACGAGCAGGTTGTTCATGGGTACGAAGAATCCCCACGCGTCGAAGAAGGTGGTGAGGTCTTCCTGTGCAACCTCGCAGCATTTCTCTACGAACTTAAGAAGGTCGTTGCTGCCGTAATTGAGGCTGCTGGTGCTCTTCTTCATGGGGTCTTTGCGCAGTGCGATGAACAGCTGCTGGAAAAACTCGGGGTTGTTGCCCGCCACATGGTAATAGAGGTACAGCTGCCAGAACATTCGTGTAGTGTGCATCAGGTTCACGTTCACCTGATAAGAGTAGGGTACTTTATCTTCGTAGTTCTTCGAGGTCTCGGCGATTATTCCTCCGCGAGACATGTAGCGGCCGAACTTGTAGAGTACCATATTCGAGAAGAGGTTGTTGCTGATCTCTGTGTTTCCTATCATATTGATGGCTCCCTGGTTGGCGTGGCCAATTTCGTGGGCGGGGCCCCAGAAATAACAGCCGTTCATCATATTTTCGTAGGACATCATTCTTGCGAGGCTGCTAGGGGGGTAGTTGGTGTTGTAGGCGCCCGACGACATTGTGTTTGCATCGTCGCGGGTGCGTGCCACGTGCAGGTTGTTGAAACGGTCGAGTGTGCCGTCAATCTCGAAGCCCATAAGTTCGTGCATCCACTCGACCATTGTGTCCCACCAGCCGATGCACTCGGTAATCTTCTCGGGGACGCAGTTGCTGGCGGTGAGCGTTGCCTTGTCCATGTTAAGCATCACTTTGTGGCCCTTCACCTGAATATATTTATAGGTGGCGAGCTTTTTGGTTATTTTCACCCAGTCGGCGTCTGTGTGGCGGTCTCTGTCCCAATAGCCGTTGAGCACTCCTCCCTCGATGTGTATGTTCAGCGAGTCGTAGTCGGCGATAATCTTGTCGCCGGTGGTGTCTACCGTGTAGAGGATGTACATCATGGTGTTTCCGCGGCCCACGGGGATGATGTTCATTCCCTTTTTAAGGTCGCTGCGCACGCCCGAGGTTGCGTTCATATATACGCGGTCAATCTGCAGTGTGGCATTCTGGGGAATATCCTCGCCCACAAATACATAGAGAATGTCGCCCGAATTTGCGTAGATTCCTGTGGGGTTGCTCAGATAAGAGTAGGTGGTCATCTTCAGACGGCTGGCCCACACGTCCACGTCAGAGTAGGGCTCGTATGCGTGTACGCGGAAATCCTTCTCGTACTCTTTCCAACTGTCGTTCTTTATCTTGAGCGCAACGTTTGTAAGTTCTTCGCCGTATGTGGCCAATGCCGCGCGCAGCTCCTCGTCGCTCATCGCCGAGTATTCGTCCTTTAACTGTGTACAGGTGGCGTCGGTGAAGAATGCCATATAGCCGCTGCAATACTCGTCGTTGTTGTCAATGATATTTTTGTATGCCTGGTATTTTGCGCGAGCGGCCTCTATTGCGCTGTCGCTAAGCTCCACCTGCTGGAATCCCCACTCGGATGCTGTAATCTCTCCGCTGCCCTTGTACCAGGGAACAATGTTGTTGTCGCCGTCGCAGTGCAAGCTGTAGGGGATGTTTGAGCCGGGCCACATGTTGTAGCTTTTGGCTGCCGCAGAGTTCTCCTGCAGATAGTAGGTGATTTCTGTGTCGATGGTGAGCACCTGTGTGTAGAAAGAGCCTGCATTTTTAATGTAGTTTCCTGTGTAGATGTTCCTGAAGGTCCATCCGCTGCCTTTCTTGCACAGCTGCCACAGCTGGGTGTAGGCCTCGTCGTTTCCAATCTCGTCGCATATCATTTTGCCGCCGGTGAAGTCCTCGGCCATGGCAAGGTTGTACTTTAGGTTGATGATGCGATAGATGCCCTTGTCGGTGGGTGCTACATAGTCGGTAGCGTGTGCGGCAAGCACAAAAAATAGCAATGCTGCCGCAGCAAAGAGTCTTTTTTGTAGTTTCATAGTATTATTGAGTATATTATTTTTCTGTCTGTTCAAAGGTCTTTCCCGTCCAGCGGTAGTTTATGGGGCGCATGCTCTTTGTGACGAACGCCGAGTCGCTGCTTGTCATATATGCGGGCATCGTGTAGTTTGCCTGCATGGTGGTGCTCTCGGGCGCGAGGGTAAGCTCCACAAGGTAGATGTCGGCTATCTTCAGTATCTTCTCCAGCGAGTCGCCAACAGCGAAAAACTCCCTCGTCAGCGGCTTTCTGAACATCTTTGTGGCGGGGGTAATCTCTTGCCACTCTTTTGTGTAGAAGCGTACGCGGCTGTCGTTAGCCTCGGCGCAGACGGTGTTCACCATGCAGATTATTGTGTCGCCCGACGAGCGTGGCAGCAGCTTCATCTGCAGCTGCGTGTGTTTCGTGAGTTTCATCTTAAGGTAGTCGGGTGTCAGCTGCAGCAGTTCCGATTGTCCGTCGAGCCTGTTGGTGACGCGCGCCTTCATCTTTGCGTCGAGAAAGTCCACGCAGTCGGCGCGGTTGCTGTATGTGAGCAGGGGAATGATGGAGTCGGGCATCTCTGTGAAGATGGTGCGCATCTCCTGTGCATTCGCCTGTGTGGCGAGTGCAAGCATCAGTGTCAGTATGTAAGCTAATTTTCTCATTTTGAGCCTAAATAAAGGAAGAATAGTCCTATTAATATAAGTATAAGGTCGAGAGCCTTGCTCTTGAGGTTTTTCTCTCTCAGTATCATCGCTCCGAAGGCGAACGAGACAATGACGCTGCCGCGACGTATCATTGAGACTACGGCGATGAGTGCATCCTCCTGGACCAATGCCGAGAAGTAGCAAAAGTCGGCAATACCCAGAAAAACAGATATAAGGGGAATGCTCCAGCGCCATTTGAAGGGGGTGCTCTTGCTTCGTGTCGGCCACCAGAGGAACAGCATTATGACTGCCATCATCAGGCATTGATAAAGGTTGAACCACGACTGCACAAGCATGGGGGCGAGGCTTCTCATAAGATATTTGTCGTACAGCGCACTGATTGCTCCCAGCATTGCTGCTGCAACAACCAGAGCCACCCATCTGTTGTGCTTGAAGTCTATTCCCTCTTTCTTGCCGCTCTTGCTAAGCAGGAAAAATGAGAGAATAGCCACCGAGACTCCTATCCATTGGCACACATTCAGCTGTTCGCCGAAGATGAGCAGGGCGCCCAGCAGCACCATCACCGGACGCGTAGCCTGTATGGGCGAGACGATGGTAATGGGCAGGTGCTTCATGGCAAAGTATCCGCACATCCACGAACTGAGCACAATGACGGCTTTTATTGCAAGCAGCATGTGCGTGTGAAGGTCGGCGACGGGCACGAAGAGTGCTTCGCTGCTTATCTGCCCCGCGCGCGACAGCAGTATGAACGGCGCGAAGATTAGTGCCGAGAAGAGTGTGTTGAGGAAAAGCACGGGAATTACCGCATTCTCCTTGAGCGACACTTTCTTGAAAAAGTCGTAGCAGCCGAGCAGGGCCGCCGACAAAAATGCTAATGCTACCCACATCATAGGAATATATTCTCGGGATATTTTACCTCTTCGAGAAAGAGGGCTTGTGCCAGGGCCGAGTCTCCGGCCTCGGAGCGTTGTTTCTTTTCAATAATCTCTCTGAATCCTTCGACGCTGATTTTTCCGCGTCCCACCATCAGCAGTGTGCCGACGATGGCGCGCACCATATTGCGCAAGAAACGGTCGGCCTCAATCTCGAAGTACCACTCGCTCGCCGACGTCTGCACCCATTGTGCTTTTGTCACTTTGCAGTTGTTGGTCTTTGTATCTGTGTGCAGCTTGCTGAAGCTGGTGAAGTCTGTGTATTCGGGCAGTGTGGCTGCGGCGCAGTTCATTGCCTCGAAGTCAAGCTCTCCCGTCACGCGGCAGCTGTAGCGGCGGGTGAAGGGGTTCTTTGCCGTGGAAATGTGGTAACGGTAGCGGCGCGACAGGGCATCGAACCTTGCGTGGGCCGTCTCGGTTACCGGCTTTATGCTGTGGATGGCAATGTCGGGCGGCAGCATCCTGTTCAGGCGGTAGACTGTCTGTTTGCAGTCAATCTCGCCGGGAAAGTCAGCGTGGGCCACCATGGTCGAGGCATTCACGCCTGTGTCGGTGCGTCCCGCTCCGGTAATCTCCACAGGCTGACGCATGAGCAGGGTAAGAGCCTTTTCGATTGTCTCCTGCACAGTTGCGGCGTTGGGCTGTATCTGCCACCCATGATAGTTGCTGCCGTCGTAGGACAGATAGATAAAATATCTTGCCATCAGCGTTCGTTTTTCATTATAAATGTGTGGCACGCGACGAGTCCCGCAGTCTCGGTGCGCAGACGCGAGTTTCCGAGGGTCACGGGGGTGAAGCCTGCCTTTATTGCGCTCTCGACCTCCTCTTTGCTGAAGTCGCCTTCGGGGCCGATGAGTATCGTTGCATCCTCGCCGGGAACGAGGCAGTCGGCGAGGCATTTTTTATCCTCGTCGTAGCAGTGGGCGATGAATTTCTTTCCGCTGCGTTCGGCGCCGATGAACTTCTTGAAGTCTGTAATCTCTTCAATCTCGGGCTTGTGGAACTTGAGCGACTGCTTCATTGCCGACACTACTATGCGCTCTATTCTGTCGGTCTTTATCACTTTTCTCTCCGAGAAGCGGCAGTTGAGGAACGACACTCGGTCCCAGCCAATCTCGGTGGCCTTTTCGGCGAGCCACTCCATGCGATCCATGTTTTTTGTGGGGGCAATGGCGATGGTGAGGTTGCCGTTCCATCCTTTTTCTACAATCTTGGTCTCTGTGGCCTCCACCTTGCAGCGTTTGCCGGCTGTGGAGACTATCTTCACCACAAAGAACTTGCCTTTGCCGTCGGTGACTTCTAGCGTGTCGCCCTCGCCCAAACGCAGCACACGCAGACAGTGCGCGGCCTCCTCTTCGGGAAGTTCCCATGTGGTCTCTATTTCGGGTGCGTAAAAAAGTGCCATCGTGTATCTGTTTTATAGGAATTTCAAATGTGTTCGTGGTTGTCTGTCTCTTCTGTTGCCTCCTTTTTCTCTGTGCGGTTGTCAATCTCCTGCTTCAGCTTCATGGCAAGCTCGTAGTTCTCGTCCTTTATTGCCTGTTGCATCGCCTCGCGCAGTGTCTCAGTCGCTGCCAGAGTGATGGGAATGGAGATTGCATTTTTCCACTCCTCCTTTACGCACAGGGTGTTCAGAAGCTCGTCGTCAATGTATATGGGGGCACCGAAGCGCATGGCTATTGCCACTGCGTCCGACGTGCGTACGTCGAGCTTGAACTCTCCGTCGCCTTTTGCAAAAAGAAGATAGGAGTAGAATGTTCCCTCTTTTATCTTGTATATTTTTGCATGGAGCAGGGGAGTGTCGCAGGCCTCGGCGAAGAGCTTGAAAATGTCGTGCGTGGCGGGGCGGTCAAAGTGTATATTTTGTTTGGCAACGACTATTGCCTGCGCCTCGAAAGGGCCTATCATCACAGGCAGTTTGCGCGCTCCGTCCTTCTCTTGCAGCAGCATTATCAGTGCTTTTTCGTCGGCTGTGCGGCTCAATATTTCCGATACATATAATTCTACCATAGTTGTTGTCAGTTTGCAGTGTGTTCCCTGTCGTGGAAACAGAGAATGAATAGTATTGCTATTGCTATTGCGTATGCGGCAAAGATGTACCATGCTGTCTGCCATCCGCCGTTGGCGAGTGAGTAGTCGACGACACTCTGCGCGGCAATCATTCCTATCGATGCGCCCAGGCCGTTGGTCATCAGCATGAACAGTCCCTGTGCACTCGAACGTATCTCTTTGTCGGTAGCCTTGTTGACAAACAGCGAGCCGGTAATGTTGAAAAAGTCGAAGGCGACGCCGTAGATGAGCATCGACAGGATGAACATCCATGCTCCGCCGCCGGGGTTACCCATCGCCAGAAGCAGATAGCGAGCGGCCCATGCGAACATTGCTATTGTCATCACTCGCTTGATGCCGAAACGACCGAGGAAAAAGGGTATCAACAGTATGCACAGCGTCTCGGAAATCTGTGACAGTGAGGTCATTATTATCGGGTGCTGCACGGCGAATGTATCTGCGTAGGCGGCTTCCGATGCGAAACTGCTCAGATAGACGCTTGTGAATCCGTTGGATATCTGCAGGGCGCAACCGAGAAGCATCGAAAAGATGAAAAATATAGCCAGCCTCTTCTGGGCGAAGCAGCTGAAGGCGTCGAGCCCCAAGCGCGCGAGGAATCCGCGCCTGCCTTTGCTGTTGCTCGGCGGGCAGTCGGGCATCGCCAGCGAATAGAGTGACATTATTGCTCCCCACACAGCTGCTGTGAAAAATTGGTTGTACGAGTCTTTGTAGCCCAAAAGGTCGATTATCCACATTGAGGCTATGAAGCCTATGGTGCCGAACACTCTTATGCGCGGGAATACCTTAACCACGTCCTTGTCGCGCTCGCTCAGCACACTGTACGACACGGAGTTCGACAGGGCTATCGTGGGCATGAAGAACATTGTGCTCAGCATATATGGCACGAAAAGGTCGGCAAAGGTAACGTCGGCACCTTTGCTCATTCCTGTGTAGCCTATTATTGCCATGAAAATTGCAGATAGCAGATGACACAGCGACAGCACCTTCTGTGCCGCCATCCATCTGTCGGCAATGATGCCCATGATGGCGGGCATAAAGATTGATGCTATTCCCTGCATTGCGAAAAACCATCCTATCTTGTCGCCCAGCCCCACCTTGAAAAGATAGATGCCCATCGAGGTCAGGTAAGAGCCCCAAATGGCAAACTCGAGGAAACTGAGGATAATCAGTCGCAAGGTTATTCCGTTGATTGTTCTCTTTGTCATCTTCTTATGATACTGCTTAATGAAAAGCCGGGGCAATATATTTTGCCCGTCGGCTTTTCTCTTTTTCGTTGCTATTGCGATGCTCCGTTAATGGTGCCGCAATATATAAAGAACAATTTTCTTTTAAATTTGTTACCTTTTACACGTTACAAACTTACAATGAGTTTATAATCGAGTCGAGCGACTTCAGACGGTCGAGGAACGACTTTTTCAGACGGTCGACGGCTGCGTCGTATGATAGTGTGATGTCGCCGTTGACGCTATTGCTGATGGTGGGCCATACAGTAGCATTGTACTCCCACGAAGCTCTATTCTGCTCGCGTGTCTCCTCGATGAATGTAGAGATTGATGCAAACGGCCCTTTAAGAATATTCCATCTTGCCTTAAGCATCTCTCTGAATTCGCGGTGTTGATATAAGGCTCCGAACCACATACTGTTGTTGTTTTTGAGACTGCTGTGCGGGGTGAATGTGCCCCAGTCGTGGTCCCACGCGGGGCCCATGTGCAGCTTGCCGCCCTTGTCCTTGTGCATGTAGCTGCTCTTCGGGTGGTTGAGCTCGGGGTTGTAGATTGCCTCGTTCAGCAGATACCAGTCGATGAGGGTGTTCATGTCAAAATACTCGGCAAAGCCGCTCACCGAGCCATTGTAGAGCTGTTTCTCGCCGGCATTGTAGTAGCTCTTGATGTATGCAAGCTGCTGGCTGTTGAACTCATCGTCGTCGGGCTGCTTCACGTTTACGGGCATTGAGTAGTACGAGGTCTTGAACTTCCACGTAGCATCGTAGTAGCTGTCGAGTTCGAGCAGATAACCGCCCTCGATAGCCTCGCCCTGTATGTCGTTAACCGACATTTCGTTTATGTTCACTCGGTTTTTGTCTATTCTGATAGCCTCGCACAGATAGTAGTTGCCTAGGGGCTTTCCGTTCAAGATGAGCTCCACGAATCGGCCGTTGGGTGTCCAGTCCATCGAGGTCATTTTTGCAAGTTCAAAGGCCACTGCGTTTCTCATCAGTGTGCGGTCGATGTAGTTTGCCAGCAGACACCAGCGTTTGTGCTTGGGCATTCCCAGGATAGAAGTTCTTGTGTTCAGCTTGATGTTATAGGGCTTTTTGTTGTAACTCCATGTGCTGTTGCCTCGTCCGCGGATGTTCATATAATCTGTTCCCGACTGGTAGCTGATGGTGCCGTCGGGCTGGTAGATTGTCATTGACGAGCGCTCGACCCATGTACTTTTGCTGATGACGGGCTTCTGGTTGGGAGTCTCGATGTTGACGATGGGCAGTCCCGAGTTTTTAACGACGACAGTGTATTTTCTGTCGGCGAAGCCCTCCTGTTTCACGTAAAGGGTGCGGGGGGTGGTGAAGTCTATGATACTCTCGCCCGATACAATCTCTTCGTCGTCAAGATACACCTTTGCCTTTTGTGAGCTTGCCAAAAAATAGGGCGCCAGTTTGTAATTCATCAGATAGGGAATGTTGAAGACTATCGTATCTTTGTCTGTGAGGTCCTCGACGTCGGCGGTGAAGTTGTTGCCCAGCAATGCTTCGTTGCCGTTGTCGCTGCCGCGCATTTTCAGTGCCACAAGCAATGCGCCTGTGTCGTTCTTTATCTTGCTGCGGTCGAAGGTGATTCTCTTTACCTCGCCCGAGAAGAATGTAGTGTCCTTCAGACTGATGTATATTTCGTCCACCGATACTGTGTCGTATGTGAGGTATTCGTAAGCAAGCACTTTTCCGTTTTTCAGCTGTACGAAAATTGAGTCGTTCGCAGTTGCCGACAGAAGCAATGCGAATGTAAATAATATGTAGGCTGATACTCTTTTCATCATTGCTTCATGAATTTAAATGTGAAATCCGATGTCCTGACAATATATGTGCCGTTTGCGAGGTTGTCGATATCTATCGTCTCTGTCTCGTCGCCCGTGGGCTCAACTTCGGCGCATAGTATTCCCTTGAGCGAGTATATGTATATTGTGGAATTGGGTGTTCCCGAAACATAGAGCTTGCCGTCGCGTATAGAGAAGTTGATCTTGTTCTCGGCGGTTGCTGAGATTGAGGTGGGAATGTCGTTGTCCCAGAAAATCTGTGCCACCTTGTTCAATACGAAACTTATCTTTACATTGTCCGTGTGCAAGTGCAGCAACTGTCCCGAATGCCAGAATCGGGGCTTTTCTTCGAGCGTGAACGAGTATATTGTACCCGAACTGTTCATCAGATGAATGGGTGTCTGCGCAGTTACCTTGTTTGCTGCGATAATGATACTCGCGAGTATCATTATTAGTTTAAGTTGTAGTGATTTTTTCATATTCTGCAAAGGTAGGTATTTCTTTTATTATAATGTGTCTGTTTTTGGCGCTATTTGCTTTTTTGTATGTTTATTTCAGCATAATGTCTGTTATTACCTGTGCTTTTACATGCTCGTTCAGTCGTCGCACAAGGGCTTTTCTGTTCATCATAAGCTCTTGTCGCAGCACCGACGAGGTTACGTGCACGTAGAGAATCTGGTTTTTTATGTACATCTCTCCCGTGTAGTTCTTGACGCTCTCGCCAAGAACCTGCGACCATGCTTTTATCAGACGGTACTCGTTGAGCGGGGTTTCGAGGCCCTCTTCGCGGCACGTTACCTTCACAAGCTCACTTATGGATTTTACTCCTCCTCGTTTCATCTTTCCTTTATTATTCGGGCGCTGCCCGTGGCTACTTCAAATAGTTTGTATCCTCCCTCGGTGCAGTCGAGTATGGTGTCTATGTGGTCGCGGTTGACGTCGGTGATGAATATCTGTCCGAATCTCTCGCCCGACACCAATTTTACAATCTGCTCCACGCGACGCGAGTCGAGCTTGTCGAAAATGTCGTCGAGCAGCAGTATGGGTGTCTCGCCGCTGCATTGGTGCAGAAAGTCGAACTGCGCCAGCTTCAGTGCTACAAGGTAGCTTTTATTCTGTCCCTGCGAGCCCTCTTTCTTTATGGGGTAGCCGTTGAGCTGCATTACAAGCTCGTCCTTGTGCACGCCCTTTGTAGTGTAGCCCACGCGTCGGTCGTCGTAGCGCGATGCTGCAAGAAGCTCGGCCAGAGAGTAGTCGGCGAGGTTCGAGCGATAAGAGAGGCTCACAGCCTCGTCCACGCCTGCAATCTGCTGGTAGAATTGCTGGAATATGGGTATCAGACGCTCCACGAATCCCTTGCGGCACTCGTACACCTTGTAGGCCTCGGCGGCCATCATCTGCTCCACAAGCTCCATCATTTCCGGGTCGAGCTCGTGGTCGCTGCGCAGCATCACATTGCGCTGCGTGAGTGCGCGGTTGTAACGTATGAGCGAGTGAAGATACTCTTTGTCGTACTGCGAAATTACTACATCCATGAATCGGCGGCGTTCCTCGCTACCGCCGGCAATAAGCTCGTGGTCGGCGGGGGAGATCATCACCAGCGGCACAAGGCCAATGTGCTCCGAGAGTTTGTCGTAGCTCTTCTTGTTGCGCTTGAACTGCTTTTTCTCTCCGCGCTTCAGTCCGCACGAGAACTCCTCGTGAACGCCTTTGTCCGACAGGTAAGCACCCTGAATCATGAAAAACGGCTCGTCGTGCTTAATGTGCTGGCTGTCGGCGGGGTTAATCGCGCTTTTGCAGAATGACAGGTAATACACGGCGTCGAGCAGGTTGGTCTTGCCCACTCCGTTGCTGCCGATGAAGCAGTTGATCTTGGGCGAAAGTTCAAGCTCCACCGTCGACAGGCTGCGATAGTTCAGTATGGAAATAGTGTTCAGTAACATTCTATTCTTTTTCAAGTGTTTATTATTGTGCCCGTGTGCGAAGGCTGCAATTTTTGCCTATTATGCACATTACGACAAGCAAACATAGCAAAAAAAAACGAGAATATTGCCTTATTGCCGAAAAAAAACAGACAGAAATTTTCAACCTTGGCAGAAAAGAACTATTTTTGCAGTTCAGAATTTGAAAACCTTGTTTGAAGTATATAAAAATTAAAGATATGAAAAAACAAAACACACAGCAGCCCGAGGCTATCAACATCGAAGAGGTAGTGGGCAAATCAGAGGCATTTATACTCAAATATAAAATGCAGATTATTTTGGCTATTGCAGCAATCGTAGTACTCGTTGGCGGTAGCATCTTGTATCAAACTTACGTTTCTGAGCCCCGTGCAAAAGAGGCTTCAGAGGCTATCTTCCAGGCTCAGACCTACTTCGCCGCTCAGGATTTCGAGAAGGCTCTCAACGGTGACGAGCAGGGTAACATGGGCTTCCTCCAGATTATCGACGAGTTTGGCGGTACTCCCACAGAGAATGTAGCAAACGCTTACGCAGGTCTTGCTCTTGCACAGACTGGCCGCTACGAAGAGGCTATTCCCTACCTCAAGGCTTTCGACGGTGACGACAAGATGGTTGCTCCCGGCGTTCTCAGCGCTCTCGCAAACTGCTACGCAAACAAAGGCGACCTCTCTGCTGCTGCAAGCAAGTTCATCGAGGCTGCAAAGGCTGCCGACAACAACACCGTAAGCCCCTACTGCTTGTTGCAGGCTGGTCTCATCTACGAGAAAGAGGGTAAAAAGGCCGAGGCTCTCAAGGTGTACACAGAGATTAAAGAGAAGTATTTTGCTTCTATGCAGGCGATGGAAATTGACAAATACATCAACCGCGTAAAGTAATTTCCCACTTTTGATAAAAGCATAATGCCGTCCTGTCGAAAATGACGGGACGGCATTCATTTTTAAATATATTATATACTATGGCTACCGAATTACATAATTTATCCGACTACGACCCCACCAAGGTGCCTTCGGGCAAGGGTCGACGCATTGCGATTGTTACCGCAGAGTGGAACCCCGACATTACATATGCTCTGCGCGACGGAGCGGTGAACACTCTTCTTGTGAATGGCGTCGAGAAAGAGAATATAGAGCTTTTCAGCGTGCCCGGCAGCTTCGAGCTTATCTATGGTGCTTCGCGCCTTGTGAAGAGCGAAAAGTATGATGCAGTAATTGCCATCGGTTGCGTGATTCGCGGCGACACTCCCCACTTCGACTATATTTGCGAGGGCGTGACTGCAGGATTGTCGCAACTGAATGTTACGGGCGACACTCCCGTCATCTTCGGCCTCATCACCACCAACAACCTCGAACAGGCACAGGAGCGCAGCGGCGGTCGTCTCGGTAACAAGGGCGACGAGTGTGCAGTGACTGCATTGCACATGATTGCGCAGTTCCCCAAATAAAATTCCAATAAAAATTCAGTTGCACCCTCGGGCCTCCCGGGGGTGTTTTTTTTGTCTCTTTTTTGTTCGGTCGCGGCTGTTGATGCAGCTCTCGAACGGCCTTTATCTGGGTTTCTGCCGTCTCGCGCCTTCGTTTGTGTGCAGTAATTCCCCACCAGATAGCCAATTTTACCCACAAATAGCCGATTTTGCCACAAAACTTCGCTTACGTCACTCATTTTGTCGTGGAAAATGTGAATTAGCATAAATTAGCCGAAAATTAATTTTTCAACTTACTATGAACGAACTTAAAATAGGTGATCTTGTAGCGACCACTCCTATTGTGCAGGGTGGCATGGGTGTAGGAATTTCTCTCTCGGGGCTGGCATCGGCTGTAGCCGAAGAGGGTGGTATCGGTGTCATTTCTGCTGCGGGTCTCGGATTACTTTACAATGAATATTCTCACGACTACAGCGAGGCGGGTATTTGGGGAATGCGTCAGGAGATACGCAAGGCGCGTCAGGCGACAAAGGGTATCATCGGTGTCAACATCATGGTGGCTCTTTCTCATTTTCCCGAACTTGTGAAGACTGCCATCGAAGAGGGTGTGGATATTGTCTTTGCCGGTGCGGGCCTGCCTTTGAACCTGCCTTCGTATCTGACCGAGGGCTCGAAGACTAAATTGGCTCCCATCGTCTCTTCGGCGCGTGCGGCGAAGCTCATCTGTACAAAATGGCTCTCGGAGTACAACTATATTCCCGACGCGATTGTTGTCGAGGGCCCCAAGGCCGGCGGCCATCTTGGCTACAAGCACGAGCAGATAGAGGACGAGGCTTTCTCGCTCGAGGCGATTGTTCCTCAGGTGGTAGAGGTGGTTAAGAATTTTGCTGCGAAGCATAATTGTAATATTCCTGTGATTGCCGGCGGTGGAGTCTATTCGGGCGAGGATATTCACAGAATCCTCTCTTTGGGCGCCGATGCTGTGCAGATAGGTACGCGCTTCGTGCCCACACACGAGTGTGACGCTTCGGATGCCTTCAAGCAGGCCTATATAAATGCCACAAAGGATGATATTCAGATTATTAAGAGCCCTGTGGGGTTGCCCGGCCGCGCGATACGCAACAGTTTCCTCGACAAGGTGGCCGACGGATTGTGCCGCCCCAAAAAATGTGCATTCAACTGCCTGAAGACCTGCGACATTGAAAAGACTCCTTATTGTATAATGCTGGCTCTCTACAATGCCTACAAGGGACGCATGGAGCATGGTTATGCTTTCAGCGGCTCAAATGCCTGGAAATGTGACAAGATTGTGAGCGTGAAGGAGCTTATGGACTCTTTGCGCGAAGAGTATAAGGCTTGCGCGGGTAAATAGTTTCCCTTGCATCGTGAATATAAAAATTCCCATGCGGCCCGTGAGGGTGCATGGGAATTTTCTATATTATATAATGAATATGCGGTTAAATATTCTCGAGGATTCTCTTGAGTACCACTGTTGCCGAAATTTCGCGGTTGGCAGCCTCGGGAATTACGAGTGAGCGGGGGCTCTCGATAACATCGTCGGTAACAATCATGTTGCGGCGCACGGGCAGACAGTGCATAAAGTGTGCATTGTTTGTCACAGCCATCTGGCGGTCGCTCACTGTCCACGAACGGTCTTTGCTGAGCACTTTTCCGTAGTTGTCGCCTGTGTATGCGGCCCAGTTCTTTGCGTATACAAAGTCGGCGCCCTCGAATGCCTTCATCTGGTCGTACTCTACCTTTGCGTTGCCCACAAATTGGGGGTCAAGCTCGTAGCCCTCGGGGTGGGTGATTACAAAGTCATAGTCGGCAGCGTTCATCCACTCGGCGAAAGAGTTGGGAACAGCCTGAGGCAGTGCCTTGGGGTGGGGTGCCCATGTGAGGACTACCTTGGGACGCGCAACGGTCTTGTGCTCCTCGATGGTGATGAGGTCGGCGAAACTCTGCAGCGGGTGGCGTGTGGCAGCCTCCATTGAGAATACGGGGCGTCCCGAATACTGTATAAACTGGTTCAGGATAACCTCGTCGTAGTCGTACTTCTTGTCCTCGAAACGTGCGAACGAACGTACGCCGATGACGTCGCAGTAGCTGGCCATCACAGGAATAGCCTCGAGGATGTGCTCGGGCTTGTCGCCGTCCATGATTACTCCGCGCTCGGTCTCGAGCTTCCATGCACCCTGGTTAATGTCGAGTACAATGACGTTCATTCCCAAGTTAAGAGCAGCCTTCTGTGTGCTCAGACGTGTGCGGAGGCTCGAATTGAAGAATACCATCATCAATGTCTTGTTCTTTCCCAAGTGGCTATATTTGAAACGGTCGGCCTTTATTTCTAATGCCTCTTTTACGGCAAGGTCAAGATTGCCAATCTCTTTAACAGATGTAAAATGTCTCATATTCTCTATATTTTTGTTTCTTATTTTTCCCAAAATTTCCAGCCGTCGAAATCTCTTTTCAGCAGAATACCCGCACCCTGTGTGGTGAGCGTGGTCTTCGAGAAGTAACGGTCATTGGTCTTGTTGTATGCCTTGAGGCTGACGTTGCCGCTCTTGTTCAGCAGCCACTGCACCTCGAAGTCGCCTATGAAGTTCTTGTTGGCAATGGGGTTGTCGCGGTAGCCCAGGTTACCGTTTATCAGCAGTCTGTTGTCGAGCAGGCGTCCCGAGAGCATTCCCTCGACCTCCATGCTGTTCCATCCTTTCTCGCTGGTGGTGAAGTTACCCGAAATGTTCCAGTTGCTGTCGTCGATTATCTGCGAGAGCATATTGTTCAGCTGTCCCGATATTGTGTTTGAAATGAGCGACTCCATTGCTGTGGACGATTGGCTCTCGGCTCGCTGGTTGTTGTAGTCGTAGGTGTAGAATTTACCGATTCCCAGCAGATAGATGAACTGCATGTTCAGCTGTTCGGGGGTGCTTATGGCACTCGACAGAAGCTCCTTCTCCTCTTCGTTGCCGTCGGGAAGGTCGAGGTCGAATTTGAGGTTGGGGGCGAATATCGTTCCTGTGATGTCCATGAAGCAGTTTACCTTCACATTCTTGCGTCTTTCGGCGTCGATGCTCAGGTCGGTGAGCGGAACAGAAGGAATAGTGTAGACGGTCTTTAGGTTCAGGACTGCATTGAACGGGTCGCCGTTGAACTCGATGTTACTGCCCGAACGAATGTCAAATTCCTTGGGGAAAATGTCCTGCATCGTGAACTTGTACGTTCCTCGCGCAAGACCCAAATTACCCTGCATGGTGAATCCTGCCTTCTCGTCGTAGATGGCATTGACTTTTCCGCTGCCGTAAAGGTCAATGTAGTCGTTCGACGCTAGGTTAGTGTATACGCGCAGCTGCATGTCCGGCGTTACGTCTATCATAAAGTCGAGATTCAGCTCGCTGTTTATGTTTTTGGGTGTCTCCTCCTCGCGGAAGATGTCCAGCCCTGTTATCAGGCTTTTGCGTTTGCGTCTGTCGACGAACGTCACAAATTCGTTGCTTATATTACCCTCGGGCGAGCTTGCATTATATATGAATTTCGAGCCGGGGTTTGTGGCTACATTGGCCTTCAGCTTGATGCCCGAAGAGTTTACGTTCAGGAATGCATCGCCTGTGACGAATGCTGTTCCGTAGAATGTCTCTTCGCCAAAGTCGGGGTAGTTGAACGCCAAAAGATTGTCGGCCTTAATGTGGAAGTCGCACGAGAAGCGCTTGAGATTGTGGTGGTTGACTCCACCGGTCACTCTGCCGCTGTTGCCGTGGTTGTCTTTTATGTGGAATCCGTTGAATCCTATCTTGTTGCGCGTAAAGTGTATGGTGTCGCCAATGAAATTGTACGACGTGTTTATGGGCTTTATCTTCAGCTGTCCCAGCGGGGCGAGTGCTCCCTGCAGGTTCACTCCGCGCAGCGCTCCCAAAATGTAGAGCTTGCCCGAGACGCGTCCCGCGACGTCGCTCACGAAGCTCGACAGAAGATGATTCAGAAAGTCTATTCTTGTCTTTTGTGCATCCACGCAGATGTTCAGCGTGTCGCGTGCGGGCGACACAAAGCCGTCGATGATGGTGCGCGACTCATCGCCCTCGCGTGCGTCGCCCTTCAGCATTATGGCTTTTTGCTCCTCGTCCCAATAGCCGTTAAAGTCGAGGTCGCCAATGAGGCCATGCTCGAACGTCAGGTTCTTAACCTTTAGCTTGCTGTTGAAGTCCATCTCTCCCAGCAGCGACGTTGCGTGTATTTTTCCTGTAACCTCTCCGCCGAGGTCCACGGGGTGAAAATCGACAATGTCGAACATATACTCCATGTCTATGTGGTGCAGGTCGATGTTCAGGCTGTCCTCGGGTAATTTTCCTATATTGCCGTCTATCTGTACATGCTGGCTGTTGCTCTGCAGCGAGAAATTGTCGATGTTTATGGTTCCGTTGCTGCTTGTCACCTTTCCGGGAGACAGCTGCCACGTAGTGTCGCTCTGCGTAATTTCTCCTTTGTGCAGCAGTGCCGTGACGTCAAGATTGTTCTCGGCGTTGCGGGCCAATGCAATGTCTATTTTTACGTCGCCCTTATTTGCGGGGAGGTAAAGGTTGTTCCACTTTATGTTTGTCGAGAGTGAGTCGTTGGCAGCCTGTGCGAGGATGTTTATGGTAATGTCATTGGCAGCGTTGAAATCCTTCGAGTCGTCGGGCATCGGTGCGCGCACAAGGTTAATCTCGTTTATGTTTGTTGTCGTGTCAATCTTGCTGCTGAAATTTATGTGCTTGTACTTTCTCTTTCCATAGTCGATGCCTTTCAGACGTCCCGAGAGCGCGAATGCCTTGTGACGGTCGTTGCAGCTGCCATGCAACAGCGACATTTTGTTCACGGTGACGGGCAGATTGAATATCTTTGTGAGAGTAGTGGTATTGTTTATGACAAAGTCGAACGAAAAGTCGTTGGCGGTGGCTGCAACTTCGTAGCTGGGGAAGAGCGAGGGAAGCACTCTCTGCAGTGCGAGCTTGAAACTGTTGGCGAGAGTCTTGTAGCTGTAGATTCCCGTCAGGTGTCCGTTCATAAAGTCGGAGGTCACGGTGAGAATCTTTTTTCTTTCGAGCGCGTTGGCATTCAGTATAAACTCTCGTATTTTGTTCTCCTCTTTCGGGCCCTTCAGCGTAAAGTCGTTTATAATGGTGTTTATGTTCGAGTTTTCGGGGTTGTTTCCCGTGATTTTCGATGACAGACGGAAAGAGAGGAAATTATCCTCGTGCATGTTTGTGAGTCCCAGGTTGAACGGGCTGAACGAATCGACCTGCATTTTGAATTCGTATACGGGCAGCGCCTTGTTACCATCATATTTTATGGTGGTCTCCTTCAGCTGTATGTTCTTGTCGTCAAGGGTGATATGCGCTGTGAGGTTTTTATCCGAATATGCGCCTGCAATGTTTATCGGGGCGTATGTGTATTGCTTGTATTGCAGCGGAGTGACGGTGCCTGTGAAGCGGACAGTGTATCCGGCGCTGTCGGCGATGTTGCCGTTGACCTCGGCGTCGAGGCCGCAGAATCCCCAATCGCTGTCGTCGGTAATGATGCCCATGTTAATCTCTTTGGCCGAGAGTGTCGCCTGGTATTCGCCGTTTTTCTCTATTTTGGCGTTTGCGGTAATGAGGCCCGCCTCGCTCGCAATCTCTGCCGAGCCACCCGCCTGTCGGCCGATGCCTGCAATGTTGCCCTTTGCTGCTATTCTTCCCAATCGTGTGAGCTCTTTTGGGGTTTCTGCCCCGTTTGTGGCAACTGCGTAGATTGAGTTTATAATGTCGGTGGTGGCCGACAATTCCTTTATCTTAAGCTCGTATTGCGGATTCTTTTTTGTAAGGTTGTTAACGGCTCCTGTAAGATTGAGATTAATCTCTTTGTTCTCGGAGTAGAGGTTGAAAGCCTTGATGTTTACGCTGTTGTCGGTGCCGCTGAACTTTGTGCCGAACTTTATGGGGGTGCTCATATGCTCCAGCTGCGGCACGATGGGTGCAAACTCTTTTATTGTGAGTCTGCTGCTCTGCAGCTCTCCCGAGTAAGAGAGGCTGCTGCCTTTCTCTTTGTCGGGGAAGTTAACGCTGATGCCTTTCGACGAGAGGTTGCTGCCGGGGGTGCTTATGTTCAGACGGCCGATGCGCGCCTTCTCTTTTGTTGCGTTTATGCTTGCACGCAGACGCTTGACGGCGAGGCCCGAGCCTTCGTCGAATGCTATCCTACGTATGTAAAGGTCGAGCGAGTCGCTTGTTATTGCCCTGAGCGCAATGTTCGCCTGCAGGTTATCGATGTTTATGTGTGCGGGGTCGAAGCTCTCTTTCTGTGGCTGGGAGAGTACATTGTAGCTTACGCGTCCGTCGTAAATGTGAATCTGGTTAATGTGAATGTCGGGCGTTGCGCTCTTGGTGCTGTCTTTCGACGCGAATTTGTCAATGATGAACTGTATGTTCAGCGGCGCTACGCTGTCCGCGCGGCTCAGACGAATGTCGGGTGCCGAAAGTGTGACCGTGTGCACCTTAACCTCTCCTCGGCGTATGAGGGGGATAATGTCGAAACTTGTTGCGAGACGGGGAATGCTTGCGATTGTGTCGCCCGCAGTGTCTTTTACGAGTATCGAATCTATCGTCAGTTTGTTGGGGAAGCATACGTCTATCGTTGCTGCCTCGAAAGGAACGTCGATGCTGTTCTTCAGCTTATTCGATACAAAAGATGCCAGACGATGCTGCACAGCATCGAAACGCAGAATCGCTGCTGGTGCGGCAAGCAGAAGCAGCAATACAATCAGTGTGTAGGTTATTTTTTTTAGCGTTTTTATGGCGTCTATTCTATTTTGTAGGTTGTTGCAGCATAGTGCCGCCGCGTGGCCGAGACTCTTTTTCTCGCGCAGTGGGCGCAGCCTATGTAGTTTGCAAAGTTACCTATTTTGCCCGAATCTTTATAATTCTGCGACTAATATTTTATTATTAAATATTTTTATCTCTTTTTGAACTCTTCGGGTCTTGATTTTTTGCTCTTTTCTTGCTAATTTTGCACATTGTTTTTCGAGGGGGTGACAGGCGTTGTCTATCTTCGAATCTGTCGAACGGGAACGAATAGTTTGTTTCTGTTGTCTGCAAGTTTTTTCACGTTTTTCGTGTAGAGGTTGAATCTGTGCGATGATGTTGTATATTAAGGGGTTGCATTGCTGTTCAACTTCCCGATTGTTGAATATATAAAAATTAAAGGCTGTGATAGTTACAGGTATTATTTTATTGCTCTCTGTGATATTTTTCGTGAACGGCAAGGTACGTTCGGATGTTGTCGCATTGTGTGCGCTCATTGCGCTGCTGCTGTGTGATATTCTCACTCCTGCCGAAGCTCTTTCGGGATTCTCCAATTCCGTGGTTATAATGATGGTCGGACTTTTTGTTGTCGGCGGTGCCATCTTTCAGACGGGACTCGCGAAGATTATAAGCTCCCGCATTCTGAAACTCGCGGGCAAGAGCGAAATGCGCCTGTTTATTCTTGTGATGCTTGTAACATCGGCAATCGGTGGCTTTGTGAGCAATACAGGAACGGTGGCGCTGTTGCTGCCCATCGTTGTCAGCCTTGCGATGAGTGTCGACGTGAACCCCGGACGATTCCTTATGCCTCTGGCATTTGCGAGCAGCATGGGAGGAATGATGACTCTCATTGGTACCCCTCCTAACCTCATCATCCACAGTACATTGCTCGACGCAGGCTACGAGGGCCTCTCGTTCTTCTCGTTCCTTCCCGTCGGCCTCATCTGTGTCTCTGTGGGGCTTGTGGTGCTCATTCCTCTGAGCAAGATTTTCCTCTCCAAAGGCAAAGATGCAGACAATAATAACAAGAACAGCCGCAAGACTCTCAAAGAGCTTGTAAAGGAGTATGGCGTTTCCAATAACCTCACGCTTCTGAAGGTCGTCGACTCTTCGAAAATCCTCGGAAAGAGCATCGCCCAGCTTAACTTGCGCAGCGTGTATGGCCTCAACGTCTTCGAGGTCAGAAGAAAAGAGACGGCGCAGAATCGTTTCCTGAAGGTTGTTACCCAGCAGATGGCCGACCCCGAGACAATCATCGAGAATGGCGACACGCTCTACATTACAGGCGAGTACGTCAGTGTGCTTAAGTTTGCCAAGGATAATGCTCTCGAAGTGGTGAGAGATGATGCCTATAAGAAGAGTGGCGGAAAGCCCACCCTCGACTTCTACGACATTGGCGTTGCCGAGGTTGTGGTGATGCAGTCGTCGAGCCTGATAAACAGCACCATCCGCGAGTCTGAGTTCCGTGCAAAGTACAATCTTAACGTGTTGGGAATCCGTCGAAAGACAAATTATATTCTCAAAGATTTTGCCGACGAGCGCATACATACAGGCGACGTGCTTCTTGTGCAGGGCTCTTGGGAGAATATTGCCCGTCTGGGTAACGAAGAGAATGATTGGGTCGTCCTGGGACGTCCCCTCGAAGAGGCTGCAAAGGTTACCCTCGATTACAAGGCTCCCGTGGCAGCGGCGATAATGTTGCTGATGATTGCCATGATGGTGTTCGACTTTATTCCCGTGGCACCCGTCACGGCGGTGATGATTGCAGCGGTGATGATGGTGCTTACAGGCTGTTTCCGCAACGTCGAGGCTGCCTACAAGACTATAAATTGGGAGTCGATAGTGCTCATTGCAGCGATGATGCCCATGTCTCTCGCCCTTGAAAAGACAGGCGCTTCGGAGTATATTTCAAACACATTGGTGAGCGGCCTCGGAGCATACGGCCCCCACGTGCTTTTGGCGGGAATATATTTTACAACCTCGCTGATGACAATGTTCATAAGCAATACTGCGACAGCTGTGCTTTTTGCCCCCATTGCGCTGCACAGTGCCCTGCAGGTAGGGGTAAACCCCGTGCCCTTCCTCTTTGCGGTGACGGTGGGTGCCAGCATGTGTTTCGCTTCGCCCTTCTCAACGCCCCCCAATGCGCTGGTGATGCCCGCGGGACAATATACGTTCATGGACTACGTGAAGGTGGGCCTCCCCCTGCAGATAATCATGGGAGTGGTGATGGTGCTTCTGCTGCCTCTGCTTTTCCCCTTCTAAACACCCGATTCTACTAACGAATAAATAAAAACTGACAGAATTGCTTGTTTTTGCAACGAAAATAAGTAATTTTGTCAGAAATTTCTATAACTATGGATTCATCCAAAATACAGAGCGTCAAACAGCAATTCGGAATCATCGGTAACGACCCCGAACTGCTGCGTGCCATCGACACTGCTATTCAGGTAGCGCACACCGACCTTTCGGTGCTGATAACCGGAGAGAGCGGTGTCGGAAAAGAGTATTTTCCCAAAATAATACATCAGAATAGTGTGCGCAAGCATGCGAAATATTTTGCGGTCAACTGCGGCGCAATCCCCGAAGGAACAATCGATTCCGAACTTTTCGGACACGTGAAGGGTGCCTTCACCGATGCTGTGAGCGAGCGCAAAGGATACTTCAGCGAGGCTGATGGCGGCACCATCTTCCTCGACGAGGTTGGCGAGCTTCCCATGGCCACACAGGCGCGACTTCTGCGTGTGCTCGAGAATGGCGAGTTTCTGCGTGTGGGCTCTTCGAAGGTCGAAAAGACCAACGTGAGAATCGTCTGCGCAACAAACGTCAATCTTCCCGAGGCTATCAGCGAGGGACGTTTCCGCGAAGACCTCTACTATCGTCTGAACACCGTGCCCATCAATGTGCCCCCCTTGCGCAAGCGTGGCGAGGATGTAGTGCTGCTTTTCAAAAAGTTTGCGCTCGACTTTGCCGCAAAATATGCAGTGCCCAAGATACAGCTGGGCGAGAGTGCCAAGAGTGCAATCCTCGAATATTCGTGGCCGGGCAACATCCGTCAGCTGAAAAACGTTGCCGAGCAGATTTCTTTGCTCGAAATGCAGCGCGAGATTACAGGCGAGACGATGAAAAAATATCTTCCCCAGCAGACACAGATGAACCTCCCTGCGCGCCTCTCTTCGCCCTCGACAAAGGGAAAAACCTTCGAGAGCGAGCGCGAGATTCTCTACAGCGTCCTTTTTGACATGCGCCGCGACATCACCGAGCTCAAGGCACAGGTCGAGGAGCTTACGATGGGACGTTCGCGCAAAGAGGAGATGCCTCTTTACGCCACGGCACACGAAATTTCAATGCCTCAGGGCCAGATGCACCCCACCACCATACACCTCTCTCCCATAAAAGAGGAGCACGAGCCTGTGCAGCGTGGCATTATAGAGAGCGAAGAGTACGTCGAAGAGACACTCTCACTCGATGACATGGAGCGTATGGCTATCCTGCGTGCCCTCGAAAGACATCGTGGCAAACGACGCGAGGCTGCGAAAGAACTTAACATTTCCGAACGTACACTTTATAGAAAAATAAAAGAATATGGGCTTGACTAAAAAACACAGAGGAGGCATTCTTCTTATGCTTCTTGCGCTTGTCGTTGCGACAGGCTGCACAGTGAGCTACAAACTCACAGGAGCCTCCATCGACTATACAAAGGTAAAGACAATCTCTCTCGAGACCTTCCAGAATAGGGCAGCCTACCAATGGGGCCCCATGGCGCAGATGTTCAATCAGGCGCTGAACGATGCATTCGTGCAGCAGACGAAGCTCGTGCAGGTGCGCACCGGCGGCGACCTCCATTTTGCGGGTGAGATTACCTCTTACGACCAGTTCAACAAGTCTATTTCGTCGGACGGATACTCGTCGATGGTGCAGCTTAAAATGACCGTCAACGTGCGTTTCACAAACAACGTCGACCACGAAGAGGATTTTGAACGCTCATTCTCGGCTGTGCGCGACTTCGAGGCTTCGCAGTCGCTCGAAAGTGTACAGGAAGAGCTTGTCACCCAGATGATTAAAGAGATTGTAGAGTCTATCTTCAACGCAGCGGTGGCTGACTGGTAATCCCCTCCTACTATTTATGGACGTATCATATTATATAGCCCACCCCGACAAACTCAACAGGGAGACACTCTACGAACTGCGCATGCTCGTCCGTAAGTACCCCTGTTTCGATGCTGTGCGTCTGCTGTTGCTCAAGAATCTCTATCTTCTGCACGATATTGATTTTGGCAAAGAGATGCGCAGTGCCGCACTCTACCTTAAAAATCGTCGTGTGCTTTTCGACCTTATGCGCGAGTATGGCAACGTCGATGCCAAGCAGAGTGTTCCCGTCGTCGAGGAGCAGAATATTCCCATCGACCGCACGATGAGCCTCATCGACGCCTTTCTGGAGACTCTCCCCGCCGAGACTCTCTCGCTCGAGGCCGAGGGCGCAGCGGCCGTGGACTACGTCTCTACCTATCTTGCCACCGACGATGCGGCGGCCGACGTTCCCAAGATGCGCGGACAGGATCTTATAGACAGCTTCCTCGAGAGCGGCGACGAGAAATTCTCGCTACAGCTGCTCCCCGAGAGTGCCGACGAGCCTGTTGCAAAGGTTGCGGCTCCCGACCACGAAGTGCCCGAAACAGAGCCCGAAACACCCATTTTCACCGAAACCCTTGCAAATATTTACCTTAAACAGGGAAAATATGAGAAGGCTCTTGAAATTCTTAAACGATTATATTTGGATTATCCAAATAAAAATCGTTACTTTGCAGACCAAATTAGATTTTTAGAAAAAATAGTTAAACATACAAAAAGAAAATAAGATGTACTTACTTAGTGTTATCCTGATTGTGATTGCTTCAATTTTGATGTGTTTCATTGTTCTCATCCAGAACTCAAAGGGTGGTGGACTCGCATCGGGCTTTGCATCTTCCAATCAGATTATGGGTGTTAAAAAGACAACCGATTTTATCGAGAAAGCAACATGGAGCCTTGCAGCATTCATGGTTGTAATCAGCATTGTAGCAACATACGCAATTCCCCAGGCAACAGTTTCTGAGGAGAGTCTCTTGCAGCAGAATGCAGTAGAGAACAGCATGGTTAACCCCAATACTGTTCCCGATTTCTCTGAGCAGGCTGCTCCCGCCGAGGGCGAGGCTGCACCCGCAGAGTAATCTACATGTAAATATAACCGGATAGAGGAGGTGTTTCATACATTTCCTCTTTTTCTGTATATGGCACAGCCGAAGGAGTGGACACGCTTCTTCGGCTATTTTTTCTCTCTCACGATTATGCTTCTGCTGTCGCCGGCAGTGTGCAGAGGTATTAGAGGGTGGGCGGCTCTATTGCTGCTCTCTGAGGCGCTTTTACAGCCTTTAGACTACAGTTCTTCCTGCTGCTACATAGGGTGCACAATTACGGCTGAAGCAGCTGAAAGAGATTGCATCGTGCCACTTTTAAAAAGCCGGGGCGAGTGCAGGGCAACCGCCTTTCGGGTAACAAAAAATCCCACCGAAGCTTCGGTGGGATTTTTGTTGATGGATGGCTCTCCCAAAAAGAGAGCCTGTCTTTTGTGAATTTCTACTCCATGTACACCATAATGTTTCCGCTAAGCTGCAACAGAGAAATTTCGCACAGCTTGGTGTTGTACTCTGCCACGAGGATGCGCTCCTCGGCGTCGAGAAGGCTCTTCTGTGCCTCGCGCATTTCAATACCCGAGAGGTCGCCCAAAAGGTATCTTTCGTGGGCAATTTCGTAGTTCTCGCGTGCGGCAAACACATTCTGGCGCTCCAGGGCAAGCAGTCGCTTGTTATTCTCGTAGGCCTGCCAAAGGTCGGCAAGGTCGGCGTAGAGTGACAGCTGAAGATCCTGCTGCTCAAGCTCGGCATTTTTAATGTTGAGCTTGGCGTTGCGGCGCTCTCTGCTTCTGTTGCCATCGAAGAGCTTGAATCCCACGGTGACGCCAAAGTCGGCTCCCCACTGCTTGCGTACGTCGGTCGTTCCAACCTCGTATTTGTTGCGTGTGTATCCATAGCCGGCGTTAAGGCTCATATAAGGATAGTCGCGCGAACGTATGCTCTTGAGATCAATCTCGGCCAGCTTTTTGTCCTGCGCAGCCAGCAGCAGCGATGCGTTATTCTGCAGTGTCGACTCCCACAATTTATCGAAGTTCATAATGCGCACAACGCTAACTGTAGTGTCCGAAAGGTTGAATGTCTCTTCGATATTTTCGTCGGCCATAAGTTCGTGCAGACGTATGCGCGAGGTTGCGAGAAGCTCATGCTGTTTGGCACTTTCGGCGCTGTCGGCATTGAAGTCCACGCGTGCCTGCAAAAGGTCCAGACGCGAATTGTCACCGATGACGTATCTTTCGTGTACTATGCGCAGACGTTCGCGTGAGAGCTTTACAGCATAATTGAGGTTGCGCAGACGCGCACTCTGCTGCACGAAATTGTAATATTCGGCAGTGAGCTTGGCAACAAAATCCTCAACGGCGAGGCGTGTCTGTGTCTCGCTCTGCAGTTTAAGCTCGCGCAGACGGTTGTAGTCGGCCTGCATTTTGAATCCGTCGAAAATCATCCATTGCATGTCCACTCCCGCACGCAGTGTGTGGTCGCTGATGTTACGCTGCTTGGATACTGTGCCGCTTGCACGGTCGGTGGTGTTGCTGTTGTCGAGTGTACCACTGTATCCGCCCGAAATATTGGCGGTGGGCAGCATTCCTGCGTTTGCCCACGAGAAATTGTTTCCGGCAATCTCTTCGTTGTTACGCACGATGCGCAGCGAGTAGTTGTTCTCCAATCCTCGTTCGATGCACGCTTTTAGCGTGGTTATATTCTCCTGTGCCTGACAGGGTAGGGCAGCGAGCAGCAATGTTGCTGCGTAGATTATGTTCTTTATCTTCATTATTCTTTATTTGCAAGGTTAGTCGATACGAATGAATATATTGTCGGTACAATGTACATTGTCAGCAGTGTAGAGATTACCATTCCTCCAACAACGGCGGTACCCATGGCGATGCGTCCGTTGCAACCCTCGCCGGTGGCGAACATCAACGGCAGCAGTCCCAGGATGGTCGATGCACTGGTCATCAGGATGGGGCGCAGACGAAGCACCGAAGCGTCGCGTATGGCCATCATCTTGTCAACGCCCGCCTTCTGCTTTTGGTTGGCAAACTCAACAATAAGAATACCATTCTTGGCCACAAGGCCTATGAGCATGATAATACCAATCTGACTGAAAATGTTCATTGTCTGTCCGCCGATAACCATGAATATGAGCGCTCCGCAGATGGCGAGGGGCACTGTAAGCATGATGATGAACGGGTCTTTGAAGCTCTCGAACTGCGCTGCAAGGATAAGATAGATGAGCACAAGTGCCAATGCAAAGGCGAACATCAGGCTCGATGAACTCTCGCGGAACTCCTTCGAGTCACCCGCAAGCGCGGTGCGGAAGGTGTCGTCGAGGGTGCTTGCAGCAATCTTGTCCATTTCGTCGAGACCGTCGCCGATGGTCTTTCCCTCGGCAAGGCCGGCCGAGATTGTCGCCGACACGAATCGGTTGTAGCGATAGAGTTTGGGAGGTGCAATACCCTCGATGAGTTCCACAAGGTTCTCCATCTGTATCATTTCTCCCTTGGTACTGCGCATATAGATAGACTTCAAGTTTGCGGGGCTGTTACGCTGCTGGCGGTTAATCTCGCCCACAATCTCATACTGTTTGCCGTTGAGGTAAAGATAGCCCAGACGCTGTCCACTGAGGCCATACTGCAGTGTCTGCGCAATGTCTTTTGTGTTCACGCCCATCAGGTTAGCCTTTTCGCGGTTAATCTCAATTCTAAGCTCGGGCTTGCTGAACTTCAGGTCTACGTCGGCCATCTGGAACACAGGGCTGTCGTACACCTTTGCCATGAATTTCGGGAGCACCTCCTGCAGCTTTTCGATGTTTGTAGCCTGCAGCACATACTGCACGGGCATTGCTCCGCGTCGGCCTCCGAAGGTTGATTGTTGCTGCACGAACGAACGTGCGTCGGTCTTTGTGCGTACGGCACGCGACAGTTTTTCGGCAACCTCCATCTGTGTGTAGTCACGTTCTTTAATGTCCTTCAAGGTAATCTGTATGTTACCGCCACCATTCGATACACGTGAGGTTATAAATGCAGCGTCAGGCATCAGAGAGTCTGCCAAAAGGGTAACCTCCTCTGTGTAGTCGCGCATATATTCGTATGTTACGCCCTCGGCACCCATCGTACGTATGGTGATGCTCGAACGGTCCTCGAGCGGAGCCATTTCTGCGGGGATACTGCTCCACATCCAGCCGATGCCGATGAACGACAATATCATTATTACAATTGAAACGTAGCGGCGGCGCAGGAACCAGTTGAGGCTGCGTGCGTATCCTTTGTTCAGCCCCTCGAAGAAAGGCTCGGTCTTTCTGTAGAACCAGCTCTGCTGCTCGCGGCGCACCAGCAGTTTGGTGGCGAGCATGGGGGTGAAGGTAAGCGCGGCAAACGATGAAATTATCACCGAGCCCGCAACCACGAAGCTAAACTCGCGGAACAGGCGTCCGGTTGTTCCCTCCATAAAGACAATGGGGAAGAACACCGCCAGCAGGGTGATTGTAGTCGAGATTACCGCAAAGAAAATCTCTTTCGCACCCTCGATGCCGGCAGCCTTGGGGCGCATGCCTCGCTCGATGCGTATGTAGATATTCTCGGTCATCACAATCGCGTCGTCCACCACAAGGCCCACCGAGAGCACGATGGCGAGCATCGAAAGCACGTTAATCGAGAATCCGCAAATGTACATAATGAAGAATGCTCCCACCAGCGACACGGGAATCACGATGCAAGGCACCAATGTCACGCGCCAGTCGCGCAGGAACAGGAAGATGATGATAATCACAAGGATGAACGCCTCGTACACGGTGCTTTTAACCTCGTCGATAGAGGCGCGAATGAAGCGGGTGTTGTCGAATCCGTAGTTGTATGTAACATCGTCGGGAAGGTCCTTCTTCATCTTCTCCATACGGTCGTACACAGCCTCGGCGATGTTAATGTGGTTGGCTCCCGGCTGGGGAATAACAACCACGCCCACCATGGGAACGCCGTTCATCTTCATATAGCTCTTGAGGTCGCGCGCACTCAGTTCGGCGCGGCCAATGTCGCTGAATCGTATGATGCGTCCCTCGTCCTCTCTCACCACAAGATTGTTGAACTCATCGGTAGTGTGCATAAGTCCCAGTGTACGTATCGTAAGCTCGGTATTGTCGCCTTCGATACTACCCGAGGGAAGCTCTACATTCTCTTTGTCGAGGGCGTTTTTTACGTCCATGGGAGTGATTCCGTAGCCCGACATCTTCACGGGGTCGAGCCACAGACGCATACAATAGCGCTTCTCTCCCCAGATTGATACGCTACTCACTTCGGGGATTGTCTGCAGCTGCTCCTTCACTGTGAGGTCGGCAATTTCGCTTATTTCGAGCAGTGAGCGCTTCTCGCTCTGGATGGCTACCATCAGGATGGGCATTGCGTCTGCATCGGCCTTTGACACGGTCGGAGGGTCGCAGTCGCGGGGCAGGAAACGCTGGGCACGCGACACCTTGTCGCGCACGTCGTTGGCAGCAGTCTCAAGGTCCACCGAGAGTTCAAACTCCACGGTGATTCGGCTCTGTCCCTGCTGGCTGACACTCGTCAGCGAGCGAATACCGGGAATACCATTGATATTCTGCTCCAGAGGTTCGGTAATTTGGTTCTCAATAACGTCGGCGTTTGCACCGGGGTAAGAACATTGTACCGAAATTATGGGATTGTCCACAGAGGGATATTCGCGCACTCCAAGGCTAATGTAGCCTATAAGGCCGAACAGCACTATTATAAGTGTCAGCACAGTAGCGAGTACCGGACGGCGTATGCTAAGTTCGGAAATATTCATTGCTTGGGCCCTCCTATTATTAGTTTACACTGTCGAGAATAACTTTCTGTCCTGTGCGCAACTGCATGGTACCGGTAGTAATCACAGTGTCGCCGGGGGTGATTCCTTCGAGCACCTGCACGAGCGATTCTGTGCGTACGCCCTTTTTAATCTCCACGGGAACGGCCTTTCCGCTCTTGTAGAGGAACACTTTGTCGATACCCATTTCCGAGATTATAGCCTGGCTGGGCACTGCGAGTGTCTCTTCGAATGTCTGTGTGGTGAGGGCGATGCTCACGTAGCGTCCGGGGTACAGTCTGCCGTCGCTGTTGTCGTAGAGTGCACGCACGCTGAATGTACGTGTGTCGCTGTTTACGTGCGAGTCGAGAGCATAAATTTTTGCTTTTTTCTCGTCGAGGTCGCCCTCTACGGTGAATGTAAAGTTTGTACCAGACTTCAATGTACCTGCGTATCTCTCGGGCACTGCAAAGTCAACCTTCAGAGGGTTGGTCTTTGTCAGTCGTGCGATGGTTGTCGTGGGCGATGCGTATGTTCCCTGACTCACCTGACGCAATCCGATGATTCCGTCAAAGGGGGCGCGCAACTCTGTCTGCTCGATGTTTGCCTCTACCTTGTCAATCTCGGCCTGCAGTGTGGCGAGGTTGGTCTCGGCCTCCTGGAAAGCCTCCTGGCTGACAGCCTCTTTCTCGAGAAGTGCATTCTGACGGTACATACGGTCGGTGTACAGTTTCAGCTGTGCCTTCAGCTTTTTAAGCTCTGCCTGCAGGGGTGCATCGTTGATTTTTGCCAGAAGGTCGCCCTTCGATACGCGTGTACCCTCTTTGAAGAATATGTCTATGATTTTTCCCGATGTTTCGAACGAAAGGTCCACCTCTTCGTCGGGAATGATGCTTCCGCTCACGAAAAACTCATCCGAAATTGTTGTCGGCGACAGCACCACTGCTTTTACGTTAAGGTCGCGGCTCTGCTTGGCCTTTGCCTCGGGTGTCTTTTTAATCTCTTCGTTTACCTTAGGGGTGAATGTGCGTATGCCCATTACTGCAAGTCCCGCAACGATTATTGCGACAATTCCCCATTTGATGAATTTGTTCATATGTGTGTGATTTTTATTTTGTTTCGTATAATCGAGCTATAATAGTTTATGACTTTTGTTCCTTAAAAAAGATTAATCCTTTAAATGTTTTTTATATCTTTTCCTTTCTACTTTTAAATGATGTTAATTTTTTAGCCTCTAGGCTGTTCGTTGTCTAGTCCAAAGACAAATGTAGTCATAATCTGTGAAAGAAAAAAGCACTCCCGTAAATTTTACAGAGTGCTTTTTCTTATGCGGTCATAGTGCTTTTCATTAAAAAAGTTTCGAGAGGTCTTTTTCGGCGATAAAGTCGAGCTTGTTCAGCATGATGACCTCGCGTGCACGTTCGGTGTTGTTTGTGCGGAACACCATGATTCCGTTGTTGCCAAGCATGAAAGAGTATAGATAGGAGATTCCTATTCCTGCCTCGCTGAACAGCTTGATGGTGTCTGCTGCGCGTCCCACCTCATTCTCGAGTCTGATGGCGAATACGTCCGACAAGTTCACGGAGATTCCTGCATTCTTCAATGTCTCGTAGGCGCGTGTAGGCTCCGAGCAGATGATGCGGTAGATTCCATACTCTGTGGTGTCGGCAATGGTGGTTGCAATCAACTGTATGTTACCCTCTTTCAACAGGTCGAGCACTTTCTGCAATGTTCCCTGTTTGTTCTCTATGAACACTGATAGCTGATGTACTGTCATATTGCTTGTTTTTTAAGTGTTTCAATTAAAAAGTCTTGCGCAGGTCTTTCACTCTCACAGCCTTGCCCTCGCTCTTGGGAAGCGCGCCTTTGGGCATCAATTTTATGCGGGGCGTTACAAGAATCTCGTCCTTAAGCTGGCGGGTAATCTCGCGTGTGAGCGACTGCAGACGTGCGTAGTCGTCGGTGAACATTTCGTTCAATTCCACTTCGATGGTCATTTCGTCGTTGGTGTCCACTGTCTCCAATGTTATCAGATAGTCTGTGCTCAATTCCTTGAACTGCAACAGGATAGTCTCTATCTGTATGGGGAAGATGTTTACACCCTTCAGGATAATCATGTCATCGCTGCGGCCCTTCATGCGGTCGAGACGCTTGTGGTGGCGTCCGCAGGGACACTCGCCGGGGAGCACGCGTGTAAGGTCGCGTGTGCGGTACCTCAGCAGGGGCATCGCCTCGCGGTTGATGGTTGTGAGCACAAGCTCGCCCACCTCACCCTCGGCAACGGGCTCCAATGTCTCGGGGTCGACAATCTCCACAATATAGTAGTCCTCCCAAATGTGAAGGCCATTCTGCTCGGTGCACTCGAATGCAACGCCGGGGCCGCACATTTCCGACATTCCGAAAGAGTTGTAGGCCTTGACGCCAAGCATCTCCTCGATGCGGCGACGCTGCTCCTCGGAGTGGGGCTCGGCACCGATGATAAGAGTCTTCAGCTTAGTGTCGCGGCGGGGGTCGATGCCCATCTCCTCCATCACTTCGTAGATGCGCGCAGCGTAGCTGGGTATTGCGTGAACGGCGGTGGTGCCAAAGTCGGTCATGAACTTAATCTGTCGTTTGGTGTTTCCCGCAGCGGCAGGCACTGTCAGCATTCCCAAACGCTCGGCACCATACTGGAAGCCCAAGCCTCCGGTGAACATTCCATAGCCCGATGAGTTCTGGAACACGTCGCTGGGGCGCAGTCCCACCATGTGCAGACAGCGTGCAACGGCGTTTGCCCACTCGTCGAGGTCTTTCTGTGTGTGCAGAATCACTGTGGGGTTTCCGGTTGTTCCGCTCGACGAGTGCAGACGTGTGGCCTTCTCCAGAGGCACCGACGCAATGCCGAAAGGATAGGTGTCGCGCAGGTCCTGCTTGGTGGTGAAAGGAATTTTTCTAAGGTCGTCGAGCGACTTTATATCTTCGGGCTTCAGATTATTCTCTTCGAATCTTTTTTTGTAGAAAGGAGAATTCATGCAGTGGAGCACGGTCTTTTGCAATCTCTCCAGCTGCAGCTTTTCAATTTCGGGACGGGTCATCGTCTCCATTTCTTTGTGCAGATACATGGTCGTATATTTATTTTGTTCTTATTCTTAAATTGGAAATTCAAAATTACATTATAATCTGCAAACTTACATAAAAAATCCGTTTTTTTTGGTAAGTTTGCCACGAATATTGCGATATTATTTTATGAGACGCCTTTTTTCTCTTCTTTTTATGCTGATAATCAGCCTCACGCTCTTTGCGCAGTCGCGCAGGGCAGTGGAACTTTCTACCGACGTTACAATGTTCGTTCCGTCGGTAGCGGGGGCGGTTGTCGCCATTGTCGAGAAAGACTACGAGGGAATGTGGCAGCTTGTGGGCAGCGGAGCGACGAGCATCGCCGCGGCCTACGCACTAAAATATACTATCAGCAAAGAGCGTCCCGACGGCAGCGACAACCACTCTTTTCCCTCCAATCACGCGGGGGTGGCCTTTGCCGGGGCAACCTTTTTGCAGCAGCGCTACGGCTGGAAATATGCTCTTCCCGCCTATCTTGTGGGTGCCTATACTGCGTGGGGCAGGGTCTACGCCCGCTGTCACGATGCGTGGGACGTGCTTGCGGGGGCAGCCATCGGCACCGGTTGCGCCATCTTTTTCACCACCCCTTTTGCCCGCGAGCACAATGTGTCGCTCGTGCCTTTTGCCACGCAGCGGGGCGACGCGGGCGTTCACCTCTCGGCAACATTCTGACCCTCTTTTAAGAAATAGAAACAGCTTATAAGTTTTTTTTGTACCGTAAGGTTGTTTTTTTTTCTGCAATGAGCTAACTTAGCAACTCAAAAGAGGGAGTGCGGTGCTGTTTTTTCAGCGTCGTCCACTTTAACCCTCTGTGTCACACGAATATGTGGCCGATTATTGGAACTTTAATTCTATTAGCAAATGAAAGAATCGTGGAAAAACCGCGGGTTCGTCGACGAGCCTGTACCTGCTGACATTGATATCAAGAACGAGATCAGACGTATGTGTAAAGAGAAAAATGCAGTTATTCTCGCACACTATTATACGTCGGGTGATATACAGGATGTTGCCGACTTTGTTGGCGACAGCCTTGCGCTTGCCCAGCAGGCTGCAAAGACCACTGCCGACATCATCGTAATGTGTGGCGTTCACTTTATGGCCGAGACAAATAAAGTTCTCTGCCCCGACAAAAAGGTGCTCCTGCCCGACCTCAACGCCGGCTGTTCGCTTGCCGACACCTGCAAGGCCGAGGATCTTGCACGTTACAAGAGCGAGCACCCCGAGTACAAGGTGGTTGCCTATGTGAACACTTCGGCAGCCGTGAAGGCTCTCACCGATGTTGTTGTAACCTCTTCAAACGCACGTCAGGTGGTAGAGAGCTTCTCAAAGGACGAAAAGATACTCTTCGCCCCCGACAAAAACCTCGGCGGTTACCTCAATGCAATAACCGGACGCAATATGCTTTTGTGGAACGGCGGCTGCCACGTTCACGAGCGTTTCTCGATAGAGAAAATCGTAGAGCTCAAGGCGCAGTACCCCTCGGCAAAGGTGCTTGCCCACCCCGAGTGCAAGAGCGGCGTTCTTGCCCTTGCCGACTACATTGGCTCAACGGCAGCAATCCTCAAATATGCCCAGACTGACGACTGCGACACCTATCTTGTTGTTACAGAGAGCGGCATTCTGCACGAAATGGAGAAGAGCATTCCCGGCAAGAAATTTATCCCCGTGCCCCCCGCGACACCCCTCACCCCCGGCTGCACATGCAACGAGTGCGACTATATGCGCATGAATACAATGGAGAAACTCTACAACTGCATGAAGTACGAGTGGCCGCAGGTAGAGCTCGACCCTGCAATGCGCGAGGATGCCTTGCGCCCCATCGAGCGAATGCTCGAAATCTCGGCAAAGATGAATGCATAAAGAATCATCATTATACGTCAATCGGGCGGTTACTGCCCGATTGCTTTTTATTTGTCGTTGAAGTTCGCACCCATTATTTTTTCTGTTGGCGCAGAGAGTGGGGGAATTGTATTTTTCTGTCGACTATTTAATAGTGTAAAAATTGCCACCTTTCACTCCTGCAACATCCAGCAGCAAAATAGTCTCTTTGCTATTGTTGTGTAGTTCTACGGTAATGCAACCATCGTCGCCCACTTTAGCGTTTGGCTCCCAAAATAGTGTACGTCGGTAGTCTTTTGTCTTCTCGTCGGGCTTGTTGTTTGTGTAGTCGGGCGAGTAGAATCGCTTA
>JAFYPH010000026.1 GCA_017547585.1 Bacteroidaceae bacterium
GAGCATTGCTTGGTTGGTGCGCATTAAGCTTTTAGGCAAACGGCGTCAATGATTTTTGGAAAAGTGTGAGGACTGTTTGAACGTTGGTTAGGTGCACCTTGCGCACCTAACCGAGAGAGTTCCGCAACACCCAAAAATCATCAGCTTCGTTTGGCGTTAAGAAAGCGTCCATGCGCAGAGCTTTTTGGTACTTTTTGTCGGCACAAAAAGTACGTATAAACAGCAACCAAAGATCAATGGTAAAAAATACAGGGATTGAAGAAACAAAATCCTCAATCCCCATAATATCAACCAGCTATTTAATCATAATTCCATTAAAAATTCTTCCGGACTTTATACCCAAACGCCGCGCCGAGAAAAAAATATCGTGCGAGACAAAAGTACACACCCCCGACAGGGAAATATTCTCCGTAGAGAGGCCGCCGGCAATCAACTGCAGACGATTGGCCTCGGGAAGGTCAATGTGCCATTTCTCGCCGTAACGACGCGCAATACTTTCCATCGGGAAAGAGGCCTCACGAAAAGCCTCGTAAACCTCGTCGCCAACCTCGAAGGAGTCGAGGGAGATTCCCGGAGCAACAACTGCCTTTGCCGATGAAAAATCGGTGCCGTAGCGCTCTTTCATAATGCGCATTGTCTTTCCCACGATTCCCGCAACGGTGCCGCGCCAGCCTGCGTGTATGGCTGCCACCGCCCCACTCTTTTCGTCGTAGAGGAGCACAGGAATGCAGTCGGCGGTGGAGACTCCTATGCAGACTCCTCTCTCGCGGGTGAAGATTGCATCGACCGAATGCAGACGCTGCGCGCGCGAGGCTGCGTCGAGGGCCAGAAAGGCGCCGTCAATCTCGACAGCCTCGGTGCCATGAGTCTGAAGGGGCAAGATGAGCCTCTCGTCAGCGATTCCCAATTCCGCGCAGAGCAATGCCCTGTTGGCTGCCACATTTTCGGCGCTGTCGCCGCAGTAGTGGGTGATGTTGAACGAGGAGTATGCGCCCTGCCCCACTCCACCCGCACGTTTCGTGGAGAAGGCGACGACCGGGGCGTCAATTTCGTATTTTAGCATTTCCATATTTGTATATTTAAAAAGAGGACCGCCCGGCGGCAGGCCAAGCAGTCCTCGTATCGTTGTCTCTTTTTTGCATTAAAGAAGTTGCAATGCCTGCTCGAGGTCGGCAATAATATCCTCGGCATCCTCGATTCCTACCGAGAGACGCATGAGGTCGGGGGCTACGCCTGCCTCGATGAGCTGCTCGTCGGTGAGCTGACGATGAGTGTGGCTCGCGGGGTGAAGGATGCATGAGCGCGCGTCGGCTACGTGTGTCACGATGGCAATCATCTTCAGGCTGTCCATGAAGCGGATAGCATCTTCCTTGCTGCCTTTTACGCCGAAGGCAAGAACGCCGCATGCGCCGTTGGGCAGGTATTTGTTTGCAAGCTCGTTGTACTTGCTGCTTGCAAGGCCGCAGAAGTTCACCCACTCTACTTTAGGATGCGCCTCAAGATACTCGGCAACCTTCTGGGCATTCTCGCAGTGACGGGGCATGCGCAGGTGCAGTGTCTCGAGACCGAGGTTCAGCAGGAAGGCATTCTCGGGAGCCATCATTGCTCCGAGGTCGCGCATCACCTGTGCTACCATCTTTGTGATATATGCAGCCTTGCCGAAAGCCTTTGTATAGACGAGTCCGTGGTAAGAGTCGTCGGGCTCGGTGAGGCAAGTGAACTTATCGTGGTAGGCGTCCCAATCGAAGTTTCCGCTGTCGATGACTGCTCCACCCACTGCCACTGCGTGGCCGTCCATATATTTTGTTGTTGAGTGTGTGACGATGTCCACTCCCCACTCGATGGGACGACAGTTGACGGGTGTTGCGAAGGTGTTGTCGATGATTACGGGAACACCGTTCTTGTGGGCGATGCGTACGAACTTCTCGAGGTCGAGCACGTTCACGCTGGGGTTAGAGATTGTCTCGCCGAAGAGGGCCTTTGTATTGGGGCGGAAGGCTTTCTGAATCTCCTCTTCCGATGCATCGGCGTCGACAAAGGTAACATCGATGCCCAGCTTCTTCATTGTCACCGAGAAGAGGTTGTATGTACCGCCATAGATGGTGCTTGCCGACACAAAGTGGTCGCCCGCCTGGCAGATGTTGAAGATTGCGTAGAAGTTGGCTGCCTGGCCCGAAGAGGTCATCACTGCGCCAACGCCACCCTCGAGAGCAGCAATCTTGGCACCAACGGCATCGACCGTGGGATTCTGAAGACGCGAGTAGAAGTAGCCGCTGTCCTCGAGGTCGAAGAGACGAGCCATCTGCTCGCTAGTATCGTACTTGAAAGTTGTACTCTGGAAAATGGGCAACACACGCGACTCTCCCTTCTTGGGTGTCCAACCGGCCTGCACGCACATTGTGCCTGTATTCATCTTTTTCTGCATAATTCTGTCTGTTTTTTCTATGTTAATGCCGTTACGGCAATTTCATTTTTTTCTGTTGCGAAGATACAAATATTTTTTGTAATACTACTTCTTTGTCCTAATTTGTATGGTGTTCATCTCTGTGAACGACGCTCCTTCGTCGCCCGAGAGGTAGAGGATGAGCTGTGCCTCGCCACTCTTCAGACGGCTGTCGGCGGTGAGGGTGACGCTGTACCTCACTCCCTCGCCCGAGGGGACGTCCATGATATTCTGCATGGGTGAGATGTGTATGCGCTTCTTTTGGGCGCTCAACTCCATTCGCGGCACCAGCAGATTGATTGCGCGGGGAGTAACATTGATAATATCGTAGCTGACGGTGGCTGTCTCGCCGGGCTGCAACACTCCGTCACCCGAAGAGTCGCGGAAGGTGACATTTGTAACTCTTACGTCGCGGCGCATTCCGCTCAAAGTTGCCGAGGGCGAAAAACTGCCTCTCTTTCTTTTAGGTGCTTCGTACGTCTCGGCCGACTCGGCAGTCTCGACTCTCTTCTTGCGAGGCATTGTAGCCACTGCCCCTATAGCCGCTCCCGAGAGCGCACCGATGGTGGTGCCCATATGATAGCCGCGCGGACTGCGCGAGGTGAGGCCTCCGATGGCTCCACCCAAGGTGGCACCGGCATTCAGTCCGCTCATCGCGGCAAAGACCTGCGTAGTACTTCCGCCCGAAGCACAGCTTGCGAGCAGCATAGCCACTGACAATATTGATAATACTATTCTCATCGGTTGTATATTGTTACTTTAAATTCCTAAAAAAACGCCTGCAAAGTGCAAAATGCAGCCATTCACACTGCGAATATAACAACGAAACGGCTAATAACAAAGGCCGAAGTGTGAAACATCCTTAAACAGACAAGGACAAAAACAAAGTGTGCACCAAGATTCACATCTTGATGCACACTCTACTATCATTACTTTTCCCTTATGCGGGATATTCGTATTTTGGCTTATTCAGCAGCTGCCTCTTCGGCGGGTGCTTCAGTTGCAACGGGAGCAGCAGCCTTCTTGCCTGAACGACGTGTACGTGCCTTCTTAGCAACGGGCTTAGCCATATTCTCGTTGAAATCAACCAACTCGATGAAACACATCTCAGCAGCGTCACCAAGACGAGTGCCAAGCTTGATTATACGTGTGTAACCACCGGGACGCTCAGCAACCTTAACAGAGATCTCCTTGAAGAGCTCGATGATTGCCTCTTTGTTCTGCAAGTAGCTGAAAACAACGCGACGTGAATTGGTTGTGTCTTCTTTAGACTTTGTGATCAAAGGCTCAACAAACTTCTTAAGCTCCTTTGCCTTTGCAAGAGTCGTAGTGATTCTTTTGTGCATAATCAACGAAATTGCCATATTTGACAACATGGCCTTACGGTGAGATGCAGTACGACCCAAATGATTAAAAGATTTCTTATGTCTCATAATTATTCTTTATCTAATTTATATTTTGAAATATCTGTTCCAAACGAAAGATTCAGACTCTCGAGCAAATCATCAAGCTCAGTGAGCGATTTCTTACCGAAGTTACGGAACTTAAGAAGGTCTGTTTTGTTGTACTGTACCAACTGACCGAGTGTCTCCACATCAGCAGCCTTAAGACAGTTAAGAGCACGAACTGAGAGGTTAAGGTCAACCAACTTGCTCTTGAGCAACTGGCGCATGTGCAATACCTCCTCGTCAAACTCTTCGTTACCATCAATGTCGCTTGTCTCAATGGTGATCTTCTCATCAGAGAAAAGCATAAAGTGGTAAATCAAAATTTTTGCAGCCTCTTTAAGAGCCTCCTTCGGGTGAATGGAACCATCTGTTGTAACCTCAAGCACCAAACGGTCGTAGTCAGTCTTCTGCTCAACGCGGTAGGGCTCAACCTGGTACATGACGTTACGAATAGGAGTGTAGATAGAGTCGATTGGAATCATTGTGGGGTCGACGCAGTACTCTCTGTTCTCGTCAGCGGGTACATAACCACGACCTTTGTTGATACTGATTTCAATCTGCATTTTAGCCGATGAATCGAGATGGCAAATGACTAACTCCGGGTTTAACACTTCAAATCCGGTTAAATACTTACTGATGTCTCCAGCCTTAAATTCTTCTGTATTTTCAACATTGATTGAGACCTTCTCTGTTTCGAATTCCTCAACAACTCTTTTGAATCTAACCTTCTTCAGATTCAATATAATGTTGGTAACATCCTCTTTAACACC
>JAFYPH010000005.1 GCA_017547585.1 Bacteroidaceae bacterium
ACCATAATGAGTGTGAATGTAATTGATGGAATAACCACTTTCAAGCATATGCATATATTTTAGCAATGCTGAATAATCGTGTTTCTTACGCATAAAATAAACCCCAAAAGTTTTTTGTCTAACTTTTGGGGTTCACTTCATTTTTATTAAGCTCTTATTTTTTCGCGCGAAACATTCATCTATTTCATCGCCTCGTCAGCAGGGTAGTGCACGCCCATCTGTCGGCGAATCTCGTCGATAATCTCTATCGTAGCGAGAGAATTGTCCAGCGAGTTTACGTCAGACTCTTTCTTGCCCTGCTCAATGAGATTGATGAATTCGGCAATCTCGTAGTAGTATTCGCTTTTGTCCAAAGGAACACCGATGGCGTTGAGAGTATTCTCTTGCTCCTTTCCCTGCGCCGTCACGCGTCGGGGAATAAAATCGACACTGCGGGTAATATGAATCTTGTCGAGCAAAAGGTTACCCTCCTCACCCTCAATCTCGGTGGGAAGCGACGAGTTTGCAATCTTGGAATAGAGGACTGTGGCATTCATTCCCTCATATTGGAAATTCACTGCACCCTGTCCGTCGACTCCCGTATGCAGAAGAACACCTTGAGCCTCGACCTTCTGCGGACGGCCGAAGAGAGCCACCATCGGGTAGATTGTATAGATTCCAATGTCCATAACCGCGCCATTGGAGAGCTCGGGCTTGAAGGCATTCAAAATAATTCCCTCTTTGAATTTATCGTATCGCGAAGAGTATTGGCAATAGCTTGCAAAATAGCGTCTGACAGCGCCGATGCTCTTCATGCGCTCCTTCACAATGGCAAAATTGGGATTCAGTGTGGAAATCATCGCCTCCATAAGAGTCACATTGTTGCGACGGGCAGCAGCAATCATTTCGCGCACCTCGCCGGCATTCGACGCAAAAGGTTTTTCGCACAACACATGCTTGCCATTATCCATGCACAGAATACTCTGCTGCGCGTGCATATAGTTGGGAGTGGCAATGTACACAGCATCAATCAGCGGGCTTTTGGCCATCTCTTCGAGCGAAGTGAAAATGTGAGGAATAGAGTGCTTCGCCGCAAACTCCTCGGCACGCTCGCGTGTGCGCGAACAGACAGCAACAAGCTCGAATCGCTCATCCTCTCTACCGCCGGCAATCACCCAATCGGTAATATTATTTGTACCAACGACTCCGAAACGTATCTTTTTCATAATTAATCTATATTTTTCTGCGAAGATAGTGCAATAATTATATTTTTCAACAAAGCTGAACATAAATACAAATTTCCATGCAAGAGCTGCAAAATTTATTTGTCTTTTTTACAAGATCGTAGGCCGCCGCGCAGGTGACATCGTTAAAGTGTGGGCTAACCCCGAGAGAGCAAACAACGTTCTCGGCTGAAGCGCCGACACCCCCATCAGCGAGGTGCTTGCATCTGCATGGAAATGGCAGCAGAAATTGCGCGAGGATGGCATCATGTAATTAGCCGACCAAGCACACTAAAAAAGCAGAAGCCCGCAAGGTTTCTGCTTTTTTAGTTTATGTTCGCGCAACAGAGTGACGCGTCTATATAATTAAGAAAAGCCATCGTTTCATCAGAGTACAACAGAGAACTATTATTATCATCTATGTCATCGCATAATAAAGCAGCCTTCTCACTGTCGTGTACATTTTTTACCACCCTAAATATAAATTCACAACACAAAAACCGTACATCGCTTGGCTATAAAAAGAAAAAACATTAAGTTTGTATAGGCAATAGTGACTAAACTATTTTTTATTAGTACAATATAGTCTTGTATACAGAAATCTCAATTATATGGCAAAGTATAAAATATCAAAGAACGGAGTCGGCTCTATTCCAAAAGGTGAAACATTTATAGATGATAGCGCTTTCAAAATGTGCAAGAAACTTACGAGTATTGTAATTCCTGACGGTGTATTATGTATTGAAAGCGAAGCATTTTCCGGATGTATTAATTTGAAAGAGATTACCATCCCTAATAGCATAGAATATATATATTCTCATGCCTTCGCAGGATGTAAAGAACTTACAAGTATTGTTATTCCTGAAAGTGTAAAGAGTTTACATCGTTATTTGTTCCCTGATTGCGATAATTTATCTAGCATTGTTGTCGACGAAGAAAATAATAAGTACGATTCACGCAATAATTGTAATGCTATAATTGAAACTGAATCAAATACACTGCTCCATGGCTGTGCAAATACTATTATACCTGATAGCGTTACAGAAATTGCACCAGGAGCATTTACAAGATGCAAAAACCTTACTTCTATTTCCATTCCTAATAACGTAAAATCCATAGGAAATGGTGCGTTCTTTGGTTGCGAAAACTTGAACAATATTATTATTCCAGAAAGCGTAAAGTTTATAGATTCTGAGGCTTTTGCCAGATGTAACAGCCTAACAACTATTACCATTCCCGATGGTGTAAATATTGCAGAGAACGCTTTCGAAGGCAGTCCATGTAACAACAAGGGCAAGAAACTCACCAAAGAAAAAAAATCAACAGTTACATTCTCATACGAAGGACAGTTGGATTTCTATATTGACGGAGAATGTACTCTGGAGTTGACGTCTAAGGAATTGGAACTCTTTAAGAAATTTAATCAACAGGCTAAAGATGAGGATGCTGATGATATTTTGGCTTACTTTGAGGAACAGATGCCAGAATCATTATACGATAAAATAGAAGCCGCTATTAATAATCAAATACGATATAATGATTCCGAAGAAATGATTGAGCAAGAGGGTATTAATTGTTTCCCAGAAATGAGCCAAAAAGTATTTGACTCTATGACTATGGAAGAATTGATTGAGAGATATATGGATGATAATTGCGATGGTATCTATGAGTTCATTATAGAGAATATTGAAATTAATGAATGATTAGAGATACAAGAATACTCAACTTTATTTTCTCAATCATCTGCATGGAAATGGCTGCAGAAATTGCGCGAGGATGGCATTATGTAATTAGCCGACCAAGCATAACTAAAAAAGCAGAAGCCTTCGGGCTTCTGCTTTTTTGTATTTATGTTCGCGCATCACTCTACCACGTACCACGTGTATCCTTTCGCGGGAATTGTAACCTGTAGCGAAACAGAGTAGTCACGCTCCAACTTATACTTTTTGCTGCGTCCCTCTTGTTCTCTCACGCGGGCGACCTTCTCGAGGCCCGTATAATATAAAGGTAGCTTTATGGTGCGCACAATATCCTCGTCGGTTGGATTGAAGAACATTGCCAGCGCCTTCTCTTTAAGCGAAGTGTTCACGTGCATAATTCCGTCCCAATCCTTGGCATCGGGGCGACGCAGATGGATAATGTCGCTATTCAATATAGCGCGGTACCTTTTGTACCAGCCGACAATGTCGATGACACACTGCTTAACCTCTTCCGTGTCGTAGAGACGCGGGCCACGATAGCAGGCCTGAACACCCGCTCCATAATTCTGGAACATCAGAGTCCTGTACTCGTAAAGATGCTCGCTGAGCGGCTCGAGAATAGCCTCTTTACCTCCACCATGGTACTGTACCAATGGCACGAAGCTCCACAGCGACGATGGTAATCGCTCCCACGTGCAGTTATAATTCAGCTGACGAGTGTGCACCAGTTGTCTGTCGCGCGGCAACGACCAGTTAACCTCGCGATAGCCGATGCCCACCTTCGTAGAGCCGTTGAGCAGATAAAAGTCGGGAACATTCATATAGACTCCCTTTTTGAGCAGACGATTGTAGAGCCCGGCAATTTTATAGAACTGTTTCCACTGCGAATCGCCCAATCCTTTATGATGGGCATGCGTGGTAGAGGCGCAGACATCGCCCGGATAGGAACCATCGTGCTCGAAACAGCTCATTCCTGTCTTTTCGAGGAAGGTCTCTATCTTGTTGAAATATTCATAGCCCCATTCGCTGCACAGACAGGGCGAGCTTCCGAATCTCATGCCCCCGCGCTTGCCTGTCTCGGGGTTAATGACATCCACTTCGTCGCTTATCCAGCGGCTCGCAAGAAGAGAGTAGCAGCCCATTTCTATTCCGCGTGAGTTTGCATACTCGACCAGAGCCTTGAATTTGGCAATATTTGCATCGGAAATATCCTCCATTCTCAATCCCGACCCGAAACTGAGTATTATCATTTCGTAGCCACACTCGACACATTGGTCGACGGCGCGACACACAACCGCAGGGTCGGTAGAGGTCAGATGCATGAATATGGGATTCTGCGTTGTCCAGGGAGCCAGCGTATAATAGAAACGGCGCTTGAAGAGGCCGCAACGCTCGCGCTCGCGTGTGTCGAACGGCATTTCGTAGACTCTGTACGACTCAAATGGCGACTCTTTTGTTATTTCCGCATCGGGGCCCGTGGCAATGCTCACATCCAAGATGCAGGGAGTTTCGAGCTTGTAGTTTGTCTGCGAAGTGTATTTTTTGTCGGTCACCCAATGCTCCACGCAATCGGTCTCTTTTTCGGTGAAATTTCCCCCTGCATGATAGTCGCTCTCTATGTGAATATTGGGGAGAAGGAATGTTGCAGGGTCGCCGCCCACGGGCGACTCGGGCTCGGCAAAGTGAAGGTACTCCAATTTAAAAGAGGAGAGGTTAATAGGCTGCTCACCCATATTGAGTACCCTCATATATTTGCTGATGACCGGCAGATGGTCGTAAATTTCGTAATATAGTTTCACCTTGACATCCTGCAGGCTGCCGACGCCTCTGAGAGTAAAGACGAGTGTCTTTCCTGTGGGATTCTCTTTGTTGAGTGCCCATCTTTTTCGCGACCATTCAAGAGTGCGTACTGTGTCGGCTGTTTCAAAATCCTCGACAATGAACGAATGGGGCAGAGGCTCCATCTTCTCCAGCCAATCGAGGTTAAGATAGCCACGCTCGGGCTGTCCGTCGAGCCCGCCAAGGCTCCATTGTGTACCGTCGATAACAAGCTCGCCTTCGCTGCTCGCCGCACGCAGCATACTCTCGCCTGTCATACGGTTGACAATGTCTATCGTCGCAAGATTGGGGAACACCCTGAAGACTCGCTCGACGAGTCCGTTGGAAAGAATCACACTCTTTCCATCTTTGCCGGCGAGAATAGCGGCCTTGTAGCCTTCGGGCTTTATGAGCCAATCGACGCTACTGCGCTCAATAAATGGATATTCAGAGACGGGCAGTTTTTTGATTTTTTCTGCAATCTTTTCTCTGTCGGGAGTGGATATTTTGCCCGCTTCGTTTGCACACACTGCGCATGAAAAAACTGCAACTATACAGAATAATGCCAATTTCAGTTTCATAGGCGAAGAAATTAGTCCATTATTTAACATTTATTTGCATCGTGCCGCAAACTTTTCCCGCCGCACGAATGTTTATATTATGCAAAGAGTCCTGAAGCCCATCATGGATATGTGAATACCTGTGCTGCGGCAGCCACTTTCAAAAAAATGCGTGGCACGGGCTATTGAATTGCATAGTAGTTTTGTCGTGTTTTATTTTGTGTTTGTGTTTGGTTGCCTTTTGATGTGAATCAAGGGGCAATCGTTTTTTATGAGGGCTGCAAACTACTGCAGCTCTATTACACGACAAAAGCAATCGGCAAAAAGTTCACGCATCTGTGCCTCGTCCTGCTTTTCTTTGAAAATTCCAAAAAATGCCGAGCCTGAGCCGGACATAGATGCATACTCGGCGCCAATCTCATAGAGTTTCTCTTTTATGGCGGCAACCTCGGGGTATTTTGCAAAGACGCTCTTCTCAAAATCGTTCACAAGCAACTGACGCCACTCGCCGATGGGGCGTTTGACAATTTCTGTAATGGGGATTTCGGGAAGCATGGGGGTAACCTGGGCATATGCATCTTTTGTGGAAATATGTATTTCGGGCTTCACAAGCACGAGTGTGTAGCCGGCAAGAGAAAGTTCGGCGGGAGTAAGTATATTTCCGATGCCCGTTGCAAAGGCGGGCTTGTTGCGTACAAAGAATGCGCAGTCGGCACCTATGCGCGCTGCATATTTCTCAAGTTCGTCGTCGCTAAGCGAAAGCCCGGCAAGGTCGTTTATCATCTTGAGAGCAAAGGCTGCATCGGCCGAGCCGCCACCGAGACCTGCGCCTGTGGGTACCTTCTTATAAAGGAAAAAATCAAGAGCGGGCAGTGCGTAATCGGCAGCAAGAGCATTATAGGCCTTAATCACCAGATTGTCGTCGATGTTACCGTCGAAGGGTGCGTCGTACATTGTCAGCGAATACTTTTCAGTTGCATCGCCTGTGCGAGGGGTAATCTCAAGAATATCCTGCAGGGCAATGGGGTAGAAAAGTGTCTCTAAATTGTGGTAACCATCGGGACGTTTCTCTACAATATTGAGTCCGAGGTTTATTTTGGCATTAGGAAAGGTTATCATTTTCTATATTTTTATCTTTATAGGGTGTTATTTGCAAAGATAGTTATTTTTATCTTCCTGCATCTTTTTATCAACAAAAAGATGTTCATCATTCGTGAATAAAAACAAATGCTTTTATTTTGTAGTGCTCTCGCTTAATCGTATCTTTGGCGGTGCCGAAGATACTAACGCTCGGCAATAAAAATAAATAAATTTATTTTGTAGTGCTCTCGCTTAATCGTATCTTTGCAATAAGAAATAGAATATCGGATATTTATCGAATATAATATGGAAGAGACAACCACTCCCAAACGCAAGCCGCGCAGCAAACAGACAACAAATTTGCAAATAGTCAATGAATATGGCCATCTGCAACCACAGGCATTAGAGCTCGAGGTTGCTGTGCTTGGCGCCCTGATGGTAGACAGCGACGCCATCGGACGCTTGGGAGACATGCTCAAGCCCGAGTCTTTCTACGACAAGCGCCACCAGCTTATATTCGATGCTATTCGCGAAATGGATCTTCACGACCGCCCCATAGATATTCTCACCGTAACAGACTATCTGCGTCGCAAAGGCACGCTCGAAGAGGTGGGCGGCCCCTTCTACGTAACAGAGCTCACGAGCCGCGTAGTATCGTCGGTGAACGTGGAGTACCATGCGCGCATAATCGCACAGAAGAAGCTCGCCCGCGACCTTATCACCTTTACAAGAAAGACACAGTCGGACGCATTCGACGAGACAGTGGACGTTGAGGAGCTTATGCAGCGCGCCGAGGCCGAGCTTTTCGACATTTCGCGTCACAATATGAAGCGCGACTTCACACAGATTAACCCTGTAATCAAAGAGGCCTACACAAACATTCAGACTGCATCGAAGAATACAAGCGGTCTCAGTGGTATCAGCAGCGGTTTCCACGCACTCGACAAGATTACCGCCGGATGGCAGAATACCGACCTTATCATTCTCGCGGCACGTCCTGCGATGGGAAAAACAGCGTTTGCGCTCTCGATGATACGTAACATGGCCGTCGACCAGCGCATTCCCGTGGGAATGTTCTCGCTTGAGATGGGTAACGTGCAGTTGGTGCAGCGTCTCATCTGTAACGTGTGCCAGATTCCCGGCGACAAGATTAAGAGCGGACAGCTTGAGAAATACGAATGGGGACAGCTTGACAACAAGATTGTAGCCCTCGAAAATGCCCCTCTTTACATTGACGACACCCCCCAGTTGTCGGTATTTGAATTGCGCACAAAGGCTCGACGCATGGTGCGCGAGCATGGCGTTAGAATGATTTTTATCGACTACCTGCAGCTGATGAGTGCAAATGTGGGTAAGGGTAGCCGTCAGGAGGAGATTAGTACAATTTCGCGTGCGCTGAAAGGTCTCGCCAAGGAGTTGAACATTCCCATCATGGCGCTCAGTCAGTTGAACCGTAACCTCGAAGGACGCGAGGGTGTCGAGGGTAAACGCCCGCAGCTTAGTGACCTTCGTGAGTCGGGAGCCATCGAGCAGGATGCCGACATTGTATTGTTCGTGAACCGCCCCGAGTATTTCCATATATATAAGGATGGAGATTTCGACTGGCGCAAGAAGGCCGAGATTATCATTGCCAAGCACCGTAACGGTGCCATCGGCGACGTACGCCTTGCGTTCCGCGGCGAGTTTGCACGATTCATGAACCTCGACGACGAGTCGCTGGTAGCTGCACAGCCCAACGAGATTCCGGTTGTAAAGACCTCGCGCCTGAACGCATCGGCACCGCTGCCGCCCGACCCGAACGCGCCCCTGCCTCCGTTGCCCGACTACCTTGTAAGCGGCACAGGACCGTTGCCTTCGAGTATGATGCCCCCGCAGAATACGGGCGACGACGTACCATTCTAATTGTCACGCGGGGCAATAAGGTCACGCTGCGCGGTAACGTAAGGAAGAAACTTTATACAGACAGGAATAGAGGCCATGCACAATGCTATTGTCAGCAGAGAGACTATGTAAATTTCATACTCCTGCAGGAAGGGCACGGCACGCACACACAGCTGCAAAGGCCTGTAGATAAGATGGTGCAGACAGAGCGAAATTATTGAGTAACGCCCTATATACGAGACTACAGGCAACCGCTTGACACTCTTGCACAGCAGCAACAATGCAACCACACTGCTGCACGCAAGCACAGCCATCGCCAGCAGATTACCCTCTATTATTTTATCGTGGAAAAATATTATCGGGTGGAACATTTTATCGGCAACATAGGCTACATAAAAGAGCAGCGCCGATAGCAAAAGAGTGTGCGAAGTTTTTGTTTCGGAATAGAGTAGAGGGCTCTTTTTCAAAAGATAACCAAAATAGAAAAAGGGCATTCCTATCATTGCCGCATCCAGCATACAAGGCAGAAAAATTGACGCCTTCTCCACAGCATAGCCTGCAAAGAAGAGCAGCATGACAATGAGGAATCTGTACACCTCTTTTTTCACATTAAGAGTGATTACACAAAAGACCAGATTGCACCAGAAGAGCACCAACAAGAACCATATGGGTCCGTTGAAATACTGATTCTGCGTGAATACATCCAGAATGCCTTTTGCGTCACCAAGGAAAAGCCCGGGAAAGAGCACGCGGCACAGATAAAATATAATGTAGCCCGTTACATAGAAAAAGAGGAAAGGAATAAATATCTTGTTGGTCTTGCGCACAAGCAATTGCCCGAAGCCCCCGTAATCTTTAAAGAAAAGCCCCGAAAGAGCAAGATAGAGAGGAGTCCTCATGGCGGTAACCCCGGGAAGGTCCACCATAAAGCCAATGTGTCCCACAATTATAAGTAAAATACAGACACCTTTTGCAAGGTCAATAAACTCTATCCTTTTATTATTAGCACCCATTCAATCCCTCAATTTTCTGCGAAGATATAAGAAATTTTATTAATAGCCGCAATCAAACGGTGCCGTATACTCCATTTTCTTGTCAAATAGGCACAATAGCATCAATATTTTCCTTTTATACTTTACTGTTTGCAAAAAAAAATGTAATTTCGCAAATTGAAATAAGAGTAACGATAAAAGATACACAAAAACAATATGAACATTTCTTATAATTGGCTGAAAGAGTATGTTGATTTCAACCTTACTCCCGAAGAAGTAGCCGTAGCACTTACCTCTATGGGTCTCGAAACAGGAGGCGTCGAAGAGGTTCAAACAATTAAAGGAGGTCTCGAAGGATTGGTTATCGGTGAGGTACTCACATGCGTAGACCACCCCGACAGCGACCATCTCCATATAACAACGGTTAATCTTGGCGATGGCAACCCCACACAGATTGTATGCGGTGCCCCCAACGTTGCCGCAGGTCAGAAAGTTGTTGTTGCAACCATCGGCACAAAGCTCTACGATGGCGACAACTGCTTCACAATAAAGAAAGGTAAAATCCGCGGCGTCGAGTCATTTGGAATGATTTGTGCCGAGGACGAGATTGGCGTTGGCAACAGCCACGATGGAATCATCGTTCTCCCCGAGGATGCTGTTCCCGGAACACTCGCCAAGGACTACTACAATATCAAGAGCGATTATATTATCGAGGTTGACATTACCCCCAACCGCGCCGACGCATGCTCACACTATGGCGTTGCACGTGACCTTTACGCTTACCTCACACAGAATGTAGGCGCAACATCTATCCACCGCCCCGACTGCGAGGCATTCAAAGTGGACGACGAGTCACTGCCCATCGACATTGTAGTTGAGAACAGCGAGGCTTGCCCCCGCTACGCAGGTGTCACTGTGAAAGGCGTAACTGTAAAGGAGAGCCCCGACTGGCTCAAAGACAAGCTGCAGCTCATCGGCCTGCGCCCCATCAACAACATCGTGGACATCACAAACTACATTCTTCACGCATACGGACAGCCCATGCACTGCTTCGACGCAGACAAGATTAAGGGCGGAAAGGTTGTTGTACGCACATTCCCCGAGGGCACACCCTTTGTTACTCTCGACGGCGAGGAGCGCAAACTGAACGAGCGCGACCTTATGATCTGCAACAGCGAAGAGCCCATGTGCATCGCAGGTGTATTCGGCGGCCTCGACTCGGGAACAACCGAAGAGACAAAGAATGTATTCCTCGAGAGCGCATATTTCCACCCCACATGGGTGCGCAAGACTGCCCGCCGTCACGGCCTGCAGACAGACGCATCTTTCCGCTTCGAGCGCGGCGCCGACCCCAATGCAGTAATCTACGCATTGAAGCAGGCTGCCATCCTCATTAAGGAGCTTGCCGGTGGAACAATCTCAATGAACATCAAGGACGTTTATCCTGCACCCATCGAGGATTTTGCAGTTGAACTCTCATATGAATATGTGAACAACCTCATCGGTGCAGAGATTGCACCCGAGACAGTAAAGAGCATCGTCTCTTCACTCGAAATGAAGATTGTAAACGAAACTGCCGAGGGCGTATCGTTACTCGTTCCTCCCTATCGTGTAGACGTTCAGCGTCCCTGCGACGTTGTCGAGGATATTCTGCGCATCTACGGCTACAACAATGTGGAGATTTCTACAACGTTGCACTCGTCAATCATCACCAAAGGTGCCGAGGACAAGTCACACAAACTGCAGAATGTAATTTCGGAGCAGCTTGTAGGTTGCGGATTCAGCGAGATTCTCAATAACTCTCTCACCCGCTCGGCCTACTACGAAGGCCTCGAGACATACAAGGACGAGAACCTTGTACGTCTGATGAACCCCCTGAGCACCGACCTCAACGTAATGCGTCAGACAATGCTCTTCGGCGGACTCGAGAGCATCCAGCGCAACGTCAGCCGCAAATACACAGACATCAGCTTCTTCGAATTCGGTAACTGCTACCGCTTCGACGCCGACAAACGTGTGCCCGAGAAGATTCTCAGCCCCTATAGCGAGAGCTACCACCTGGGATTGTGGATGACAGGCAACACCATCCAGCCCTCGTGGATGGATGCAGGCCGCGCAATCACCATCTACGACCTCAAGAGCCACGTAGAGCACATCTTCGACCGCTTGGGCTTCACAGCACAGGCACGCAACATTTCCACATTCAGCAACGACGTATATTCAGCTGCAATCCTCATTCAGACACGCGGCGGAAAGAACGTTGCCGAGATTGGAATCATCCGCAAGAAGATTCTCAAGATGTTCGACATCGAGAGCGAAGTATTCTACGCAGACATCAACTGGAACGAGCTTATGCGCGCCATCAAGAACGCAAAGATTGGCTACGCAGAGATCAGCAAATACCCCGCCGTTAAGCGCGACCTTGCACTGCTCGTGGACAAGTCTGTAACCTTTGCCGAGATTGAGAAAATCGCACGCGAGACAGAGAAACGTCTGCTCAAAGAGGTTGCCCTCTTCGATGTTTACGAAGGCAAGAACCTCGAGCCCGGCAAGAAGAGCTACGCAGTAAGTTTCATCCTGCAGGACGACACACAGACACTCAACGACAAGCAGATTGACAAGACCATGGCACGTCTGCTCGACAATTTCGTGAAACGTCTCGGAGCTATACAACGATAATAATAACTAAAAAAATATTTTACAATGGGAAGAGCATTTGAATACCGTAAAGCCGCGAAACTCAAAAGATGGGGTAACATGGCACGTACATTTACAAGAATCGGCAAGCAGATTGCCATTGCTGTAAAATCGGGCGGTCCCGACCCCGAGACTAACCCTCACTTGAGAGCTATCATCGCCAATGCAAAGCACGAGAATATGCCCAAGGACAACATCGAGCGTGCAATCAAGAATGCATTGGGTAAAGACCAGAAAGATTACAAGGAGGTTACTTACGAAGGATACGGCCCTCACGGAATTGCAATCTTTGTAGATGCAGCTACAGACAACACCACACGTACAGTTGCCAACGTACGCTCGGTGTTCAACAAATTCGGTGGCACACTCGGAACATCAGGAAGCCTTGCGTTCATGTTCACACAGAAGTGTGTATTCACATTCACAAAACCCGCCGACCTTGACATGGACGAGCTTATCCTTGAACTTATCGACCTTGGCGTTGATGATGAATATGATCAGGAGGAGAACGAGGTTACCATCTATGGCGACACCAAATCTTTCGGTCTTTTGCAGAAAGCTCTCGAGGAGAAAGGATTCGAGATTACAGGTAACGAGTTTACTCGTATACCCAACGACCTTAAAGAGGTAAACGACGAGCAGCGTGCAGCAATTGAGAAAATCGTTGAGCGCCTCGAAGAGGACGACGATGTACAGAATGTATATACAAACATGAAACCTGCTGAATAATACATTCTTACCATAGAAACCTCAAAGGTGCAACCCAAAAAGGTTGCACCTTTTTTCATGGTCTGAAAGATGGCGGACGAGCACCTCCCGTACCTTGCTGAGGCACCATCATTGGTGGACGCAAAGCACCCTGCGGGCGCATCATCGGTGGCCGCGGATACATTGAAGGGCCGGGTGGTGGAACCATCGGCGGAATTCCCGGATAGCGAGGATAGTGCGGGAAAAATCCTATGGGCGTCGCCACATTATCGGTCAGTCAGTAGCTTGGCTGTCCCTCGAAAATTCCCGCGGAATTATAGGGGTAAAGATAACCGCTGAAGGTCATGCGGTTACCACTGTAATTGGCATTCACATTGGCACTCGCCTGATTGGTATTCGCCGTGAGAGTGACGTAAATGAGAGCCGAGATTCCGGTGCCCTGTATCGAGCAACTATAAAATACATTGCCCTCGGCGTCGGTACCCATGCGTTCACTCCATACATTACCCTCGAGAGTAACGCCTCCCAATCCGTTGGGGGAGTTTATGTTAGTATTGTTAAAAGCTGTCTGCACAGTTCCTTCGCCGCCATTCACCGCAATATAATTTGTGCTCGACGTCACGAATCGCGTAACGCCATTGTTAAAGGTAATATTCGATGCCTCCAACGCCCACGAGCCGCTGCGCAGCGCCTCTACAGCCTGCACAAAGGCAATGGAATCCTCGGCAGCAATCTTGGCCCTTTCGGCCTCTCTCTTTTTTAGTCTCTCTGCGCGCCACGCAGCCTCGCGCTCGGCCTTACTCATTTTACTCTTCTGAGCAGAAGTTGTTGCGGGCAACGCCACAGACAACAATATTGCCAATAATAAATAACGTACCATAATCCCATATTTTAAAGTTACCATTATAAAACAAAAACCGAAGAGGATGTTTCGTGGAAATTGTTAAAGATATTTATAGGACAGCAGTTAACAGAGAGGAAATATCGCAACAAGTTTGATTATTTGTAAATATTGCACTATCTTTGTATATGATAGATTACGTCCGTTAGAGAGAAGCATTTTTTGCATCCTGCGGTACACTGATAATTCAAAAACAAACTATTGTAACGTTACGTATGAAAAAAACATATTTATTCTTACTCGCCATCTGCGCCCTTATAATCTCTTGTGGTACAGGCACTAAAAAAGCAGAGACAGCCGAATTGAGCACAATCGACGGAAAGCCCGCACGCACAATATCCATCGACAGCATGGAGTTGCGCGACCCGTTCATCATTCTCGACAAAGAGCAGCATACATATTATATGACAGGCACCGGCGGTGGCGTCTGGACAAGCAAGAACATGCGTCAGTGGAGCGGCCCCTACAATGTGCTCGAGCTCGACACAACCATGTGGATGGGCAGCAAGCCTACAATCTGGGCACCCGAAATACACAAGTTCAACAACAAATACTACTATATGGCAACCTTTACACGTCCCGACGTTATTATAGACAAGGTTGCAGGCAGAGACATTCCTCGTCGCTCGTGCCAGCTTTTCGTTTCGGACAGAATAGAGGGCCCCTACAAGCCCATTCCCGCCGAGAAGCCACTGTTGCGCGCCGACCAGCCCTCGCTCGACGCAACATTCTGCGACGATGAACTTGGTGCAGGCTACATAATCTACAGCCACGAATGGATACAGAATTGGGACGGAACAGTGCAGATTATCCGCCTCACAGACGACTTCTCGCAGCAGATGGGCGAGCCCTATGTAATGTTCACCGCATCGCAGAATCCCTGGTCGTCGGGCGTAGACAGCCTTGGCAACAAGTCTTTCTGTCCGGTGATGGACGGCCCCTTCCTCTTCGACACCGAGGGTGGCGAGCTTGGAATCCTCTTCTCTACATACATTGACGGAGAGTACGCAGTGGGCGTTGCATACAGCGAAAAAGACCACGGACTCAACGGTCCCTGGCACATTGAGCCCGAGCCTTTGTTGCGCGACAACAACGGACACCCTATGATGTTCAACGACTTTGACGGCACATTGGTGATGGCCGTACACAAAGACACAGTCATCGACGGCCGCCGCACAAGCGTTCCCCGATTCATTGAGATGGACAGACAATTCGACAAACTGAAAATAAAGAGATACTATAAATTCTAATCAATAAAGTTATGCGTTTAATCATTGAACCCAACTACCAGCAGATTTCTGCATGGGCAGCTACCTACGTAGCGAAAAAAATCAACGAGTTTCAGCCTACAGCCGAGAAACCTTTCGTTCTTGGTCTTCCCACAGGCTCAACACCCTTGGGCACATACAAAGAGCTCATCAGCCTCTACAACCAGGGTATCGTTAGCTTCGAGAATGTAGTTACATTCAATATGGACGAGTACGTAGGCCTTCCTCAGGACCACCCCGAGAGCTACCACTCATTCATGTGGAACAACTTCTTCAGCCACGTGAACATCAAGAAAGAGAATGTAAACATCCTCAATGGTAACGCCGACGACCTCGTTGCAGAGTGCGCACGTTACGAAGAGAAAATCGCCTCTTACGGCGGCATCCAGCTCTTCTTGGGTGGTATCGGCCCCGACGGTCACATTGCATTCAACGAGCCCGGTTCTTCACTCACTTCACGCACACGTCAGAAGACATTGACAACCGACACAATCATCGCAAACTCACGCTTCTTCGACAACGACGTAAACAAAGTTCCCAAGACTGCAGTTACAGTGGGCGTTGGCACAGTGATGGACGCAAAAGAGGTGCTTATCCTCGTAAACGGCCACAACAAGGCTCAGGCTCTCTATCACGCAGTAGAGGGTTGCGTTACACAGATGTGGACAATCAGCGTGCTCCAGCTCCACCAGCATGGCATCATCGTTTGCGACGACGCTGCAACAGTTGAGCTGAAGGTGGGTACCGTAAACTACTTCAAAGACATCGAGAAAGACAACCTCGACCCCAATTCTAACTTGAAGTAATCCCAACTTTAAATACAATGTGGCTGCACCTTAAAAGTGCAGCCACATTTTTTATACACAAAAGCCGGCAGCTAATCTGCTGCACAAGCATCGAGTCTTAAGCACAGATTAAGAGAATAGAGTAGTGACCACTCTTGCTACCGCCCTGCGAGCATATGAATCAAACGTGAGCATATGACCGCAGCACACCTTGTAAATAAGCAACAAAAAAAAGTCTCGGAGCGTATGCTCCGAGACTTTTCTATTTGAGTAAGAGATTGATTACAATCTCACTTTTACTGCCTTGTTGCCAACCTTTACAATGTAGCTGCCGGCGGGGAGTGCATACTCACCTGCTGCGCCCGATGCTGCGAGCTTGCCTGCGAATGTGTAGATAGCAACCTCGGCATCGCCTGCTACGATAATCTTGCCATCCTTAACGCTTACGCCAGCCTCGTCTGTCACGGGTGCGATAGATGTAAGGTAGCTATCGTAAGTGATGATGTTGCCGAAGTCTTTCCACTGCTTAGCGGCCTTGTAAGCTGCAACTGCTGCCTCGCTGGGAACAACGAGTGTAGCGTTTGCAAGGTCGGCGCCGTCGAACACCTTTGAGCTGAGTGTTGCGGGTGTCTCGCCCTCGCAGATTACACATACAATGGGACAGCCCTTGAATGCGTTACGGCCAATCTCTGTCACGCTAGCGGGGATTGTTACTCTCTCCATAACTGCACAACCATTGAATGCGCTGTTACCGATGCTTGTTACATTGGGGCCGATAACCACGCGTGAGAGTACCTTGTTGAGGTTAAACGCATAGTTGTCGATTACTGTAGCAGACTCGGGGAGGATAATCTTGAGAACGTCCATGCCCTGGAAGAGACGTACGCCTACAATGTCGTCGGTAGTTGTGTAGTTATTGTTGTAAGCACCGGGGCCCTCAACGATTCTTGCCTTGCTCATGTCAATTACATTCAGCTTGAGGCTGTCGCGCAAGTAGATAATATCGTTACCGCAGAGACGGCCACCGAGTGTGATTGTTGTCATTGTGTCGCGTACAGCCTGAGAAATAAGCTCGTTCAAAGTACCTTTCACACGTACAGTGTAAGAGTTTACACCCTCGATAGACTTGATAAAGTCGAAGTTTACAATCTGCTGTGCAATTACGTTACCATTATATTTAAGAGAAAGCTTCACAGAAGATTTTGAGCTCTGATACTTATCGGTGATGTTAAGATAGAGTATCATTGTGCTATCGACTGCGTTGGGAACAAGTTTGTAAGCCTGCTCGTCGGCGCCTTCAACAGTACCCTTTTTGTCCTTAATCTCAAAGTTTGCATTGTCAGCAATCTCAACCTCCTCGGCAACAACCTCTACGGGCATTGTCTCGTACCAGGGGTTATTGATTCTGATGGGGAAGGCCATGCGGCTCTTCTCCTCGTCGAACATATAAACATCTGTAGATGAAGACTCGCCAAGGAGCTGACCTTCGGCATAGAATGAAGGTTTCTGGTTAGCCTTCCATGTGTTCACCTGCTTGAGGTCGAGAGTGTTCGCATTTACAATTTCGCCTGTCTTTCCATCGATGAGCATCACGATGAGTGTAGCGTTGTTTGTATCTGTGATAGAAGCGGGGAGGGGAATCTCATTCTCAAAGATGTACTGCTTGTCGTACTCGATAGCTGCGGGCAAGCAATCTGTGAAGGGATAAGAGCCACGTGCAATGTAGTTGTATGTTGTTCCGTCGATCTTCACACTGTTCTCTGTATAAACAAATGTCATACGGAAGTCAGCATTTGTAAATGCCTTGTAGAACTCTGTGTAAACAGTAACAGCCATTGTGCTGTCCGAAGTGTACATAGCGTCAACGTCAATCTGAGCAGGAGCAGCAACCTTTACACGCTCTTTATAAGCATTTGTATAGGCTGTTGTAGAGATGCGGCCCGAGAGTGTGTCGCAACGATCGAAAAGAACACCCTGTACAGAGCTGAGACCGGGAAGATAGCTCTCTGCCTCGTCCTCTGTGTCGGCAGTTGCAATACAGATCATGCTCTCGCCATATTTCTTGTCTGTATCGAGGCTCGACCATGCATTTCTGATGTTTGTAGACTGCTCGTTGAAGTCACCCATAGCTGCCTCAACAACAAGGCGACGTGTGGGATCGCTGGGAGTGAGACGACCTTTGGGGTGTACGTTGATGTAACCTGTCATCTGGTGACCGTATGCACTTGTAGGCACGGGAGCAACCTCGAAGTAACCGTTACTGCTACCGTCCCAACCGAGGTTGAAGTGGAAGAGACCGTTCATGTCAAAGCCGTCGCATACGTATGCGTGACCATTATACTTGTCGGGATCGTTACTACCTTTACCGAGGATGGGGCGACCCTGGCTGAGCTCGTCAGCGAGCATTGCACGCAGAACCTCAGGCTGGTCAAGATAGTTTTTACATACGATAGAAGAGATGTTCGAGTCGTAGCCGAAGTATGTAGCATACTTGTGAGCATCGGTAACAGCACCTGTACCGCCAAGACCGTAACCTGCACCAAGAGCAACACCACAGTGGTAGAGAAGCTTAGAAACAGCTGCTGCCTCTACATCATTGTAAGTTGTTCCGCTGCGGTAGGTGGGGAGGATGTTGTCCCAATCGTAATTACCAACAGAGTCGTAGTTAACCTCGAGAGTCATAGATGCCGAGGTATTCTCCTTTGTGTCCTCGTTCTTAATCTGGTCGTAGTTGAAGCTGTACTTTTTGTAACCGGTAGCATGCTCGGGATATTTCCAATATCTCATGATCATTCCGAACGCAGTAGCCGAACAACCAACAACCGCTCTCTTAGACTCTACAGACTTTTTACCGTTCTTGATAGTTGTTACAGTGAGTTTGGGACACTGGTTGTTGTAGGGAGTACCCTGGTTGAACTTAATCTCACCAAGCAAGGGAGGAACGCTCTTGCGCAATGCGAAGTTACTGTTCAAGAAAGCTTTTGCACGAGCCTTCTTCTCGGCTTTTGATGCCTCGGGGTTGTCGGCAGCCTTAATCGCAATGCTTGCATAGTACTCGAGCCATGCTGCAGCTGCGGGGGGCATGTCATCAACATCGAAGCACTCGTCGTTAGAGTAGGCGAGAATGTCGCTCATTCCCTCCTGACCGCCGACAATTACATAACCGCCCTTCTGGGTGTCGTTGAAAATGAAGAAGGGAGTAATCTCACCTGCCTTCTCGGCGCGAACCTTGTTGATGTTCGCCGACTTGGTCACATTGAAGTTGTAACCATTGTTCTGCATGAAAGCCTTAGCAATAGCCTCGGCCTCTGCTTCTGTGCGTTGCTGCGCCGTGACCGGAATGAACATGGCCGACAGCAACATCGCTGAAAGTAAAAATTTTTTCATATAATTTGATTTTAAGTATGTGTTCTGTTAGTTCACACTATTTCATGTTGCAAATATATATTATAAAATTATAAAATAAAAATAAACTATGTGCTTTTAGTATAAGCTTCGCGGTTTTTCTGCAATCGGGCCATTTTTAGCCCATTTTTGTAAAATAAAAAGAATTTTTCCAATGTTTGGCCGAGCAGCAACATCAACAACCGAAAAAACAGAAAAAACAGTTCTTTTCCAAGAAAAAAATCGGGTGGAGCACATCAATCATAAAATGGTTGCTCACAATATCTTCAGAAAAATATTCCTATAGGAACTTTGCTGAAACAAAAAAAAGTATTACCTTTGCACCGCTAATACGAGATATTAGCTAACTCAAATCATTAACCCATTAATAATTAAACAAATGGCAACAAAAATTAGATTGCAGAGAAGAGGTCGTAAACACTACGCATTCTACTCAATTGTAATTGCAGATTCGAGATCTCCACGTGATGGAAAGTTTACTGAGAAAATCGGTACTTACAACCCCAACACCAACCCCGCTACAGTTGACATCAACTTCGAGCGCGCATTGTATTGGGTAAACAACGGTGCAACACCTACAGACACTGTACGCAGCATCTTGTCACGCGAGGGCGTTTACATGATGAAACACTTGCAGGGCGGTGTTAAGAAGGGCGCATTCGACGAGGCTGCTGCTCAGGCTAAATTCGAGGCTTGGAAGAGCAACAAAGAGAATGCACTTAACAGCATCAAGACAAAGGGTGAGCAGGCTAAGGCTGAGTTGAAGAAGGCTCGTCTCGAGGCAGAGAAAGAGGCTAACGCAGCTATCGCAAAGAAAGTTGCTGACAAGAAGGCCGCTGAGGCATTGGCAAAAGCAGAGGCTGAGGCTGCTGCAGCTGCTGAGAACGCAGAGGCAGTTGAGGCAACAGAGGAGCCCGCTGCTGAGGCTTAATAGTCAATCAGTCGCGAGCATTTGCTCATTAAAAGATAAAAAGCCGTCCATTTGGACGGCTTTTTATCTTTTATCTAATTTCTGAATACCAGATTTCCATTTTCACTATCTACTGTCACGGGACGGTCGCGATTGACACTGCCGGCAATAAGCTGTTTCGAGAGGTCGTTCAAAAGATATCTTTGGATTGCTCTCTTTATGGGACGCGCACCAAACTGCGGGTCGAAGCCTGCCTCGGCAAGAGCCTCTATCGCTCCATCGGTAACCTCAAGCTCAACACCATTATCGGCCAGACGCTTGGAAATATCAGCCACCTGCAGACGCACAATCTGCTCAATCTCGCTCTTGTTCAACGGAGTAAACATTATCGTCTCGTCTATTCGGTTGAGAAACTCGGGACGGATAGTCTTTTTCAGCATTTCCATCAGAGTGGCCTTTGTCTCTTCAATTATCGCCTCGCGATTGCCGTCGTTAATCTTCTCGAACTGCTCCTGAATGTAGCCGCTGCCCAAATTGCTCGTCATTATTATTATCGTGTTCTTGAAATTCACGACACGACCTTTATTATCCGTCAGACGACCATCGTCGAGCACCTGCAACAGAATGTTAAAGACGTCAGGATGGGCCTTTTCAATCTCGTCGAAAAGAACAACAGAGTAGGGCTTGCGTCGCACAGCCTCAGTCAGCTGTCCGCCCTCGTCGTAGCCCACGTAGCCCGGAGGCGCTCCTATGAGGCGCGACACAGAGAACTTCTCTTGATACTCGCTCATGTCTATGCGAGTCATCATTGTATCGTCGTTGAAAAGATAAGCGGCAAGAGCCTTGGCCAATTCTGTCTTTCCCACTCCGGTGGTACCCAGGAAGATGAACGAGCCGATGGGGCGTTTGGGGTCCTGAAGACCCGCACGACTGCGACGAACAGCATCGCTGACCGCAGTTATTGCCTCTTCCTGGCCAATGACGCGCTTGTGAAGTTCATCCTCGAGAGTCAGCAGCTTCATGCTCTCGCTCTGCATCATCTTACTCACAGGGATTCCTGTCCAGCGTGAAACAACGTCGGCAATATCCTCGGCGGTAACGACCTCCTTTATCATGGCGTTTCCACCCTGAGTCTCGTGCAGAGCCTTTTCGGTCTCTACAATCCTGTCGTTGAGCGCCTTGAGCTTTCCGTAGCGAATCTCGGCAACGAGGCCGTAGTTACCCTCGCGCTCGGCTCTGTCAGCCTGCTGTTTAAGCTCTTCTATCTGCTGCTTGTCATTCTGAATCTGGTTGGCAAGTTCCTTTTCGTGCTGCCATTTTGCACGTTGGTTGCTCTCTTGCTCTTTAAGCACAGCAATCTCTTCGCTCAACTGCTTGAGCTTATTCTCATCTTTTTCGCGTTTGATGGCCTCGCGCTCAATCTCAAGCTGCTTAATGTGGCGCGAAATTTCGTCGAGCTCTTCGGGCAGAGAGTTTCGCTCCATGCGCAGCTTGGCAGCGGCCTCGTCTATAAGGTCGATGGCCTTGTCGGGAAGGAAACGCTCGGTAATGTATCTGTCGCTGAGGTTGACGGCGGCGATGAGCGCATCATCCTGAATGCTCACCTTATGATGGCTCTCGTAACGCTCCTTCAATCCTCGCAGAATAGATATTGTGCTCATCTTGTCGGGCTCGTTCACCATCACCGACTGGAATCGACGTTCGAGAGCCTTATCCTTCTCGAAATATTTCTGATACTCATCGAGAGTGGTTGCACCAATCGAGCGCAGCTCTCCGCGCGCAAGCGCGGGCTTCAGAATATTTGCCGCATCCATGGCACCCTCACTTTTACCGGCACCCACAAGCGTGTGAATCTCGTCGATGAAAAGAATGATGTTACCCTCGGATTTCAGCACCTCATTGACAACTGCCTTCAGGCGCTCCTCGAACTCTCCTTTATACTTTGCACCCGCAACGAGTGCACCCATGTCCAACGAATATATCTGCTTGTCGCGCAGATTCTCGGGGACGTCGCCACGCACGATGCGGTGCGCGAGGCCCTCGACAATCGCAGTCTTTCCCGTTCCCGGCTCGCCTATGAGTATAGGATTGTTCTTCGTGCGTCTGCTAAGAATCTGCAAGATGCGGCGAATCTCGTCGTCGCGACCGATTACGGGGTCGAGCTTTCCGTTGCGCGCAGCCTCGTTCAGATTGATTGCATATTTGCTGAGCGACTGGTAGCTTTCCTCGGCAGTCTGCGAGGTAACCTTCTCACCCTTACGCAGTTCGGCAATGGCAGCCTTGAGCTCTTTTTCGCCTACGCCCGCCTCTTTAAGAATTTTCGACGCACCGCTGTTCACTGTGAGCAATGCGAGGAAGAGAGGCTCGAGCGAAACAAATTCGTCGCCCTGCTGTTTAGCATAATCGGCAGCCTTTGTAAAGACCTCGTTGCTCTCGCGGCTGAGGTAGGGCTCGCCACCCGAAACTTTCGGAAGAGCCTTCTCGGCCTTTTCGGCCTGCTCCTTTATCTGCTGTATATTCGCTCCTGTCTTATGCAGGAGGAACATAGCCACCTGTTCGCCGACATTGATTATTGCATTCAGAATATGTACAGGCTCTATTGCCTGCTGTCCCAACGACTGCACGCGACCGATAGCCGCCTGAACAGTCTCTTGTGCCTTAATTGTAAATTTGTTGAAGTCCATATTTTAATCTCCTTTCACAAGGATTATGAACAAAGAACGGGCCAATATGTTTTTGGGTGACAAATTGGCTTAAATAGCGTCAATTTGTCACCCAAAAACATATATTTCCCCAAAAAGCAGCTAAAGAGTGTCGCACTCGGCCAGCCAAAGGGCACTGCAAGCGTCTGTGGGCATCTTCCAATCGCCACGCGGGCTCAGGCTGCAGTTTCCAACCTTCGGGCCGTCGGGCATACACGAGCGTTTAAACTGCTGTATAAAGAATCGGCGGCAGAATGTGGTGAGCCATTTTTTTATTGTCTCACGGTCGTAGATACCACAGAAAGCTCGCTGCGCCATAAAGAATATCTTTGCGGGGGCGAATCCATTGCAAACAAAATGATAAAGGAAGAAGTCGTGAAGCTCATAGGGGCCTACAAGATCCTCGGTCTTTTGTTTGATGTTACCCTGTTCGTCGGCGGGAATAAGCTCGGGCGAAATTGGAGTCTCGACAATGTCGAGCAGGGTAGTGCGTATCTTCTCGTCGTCGCTGCTCGCCGCTATCTGCTTTACAATATGCTGAATAAGAGTCTTTGGAACAGAGGCATTCACTCCGTACATACTCATATGGTCGCCATTATACGTTGCCCATCCGAGAGCCAGCTCCGAAAGGTCACCCGTGCCCACCACAAGGCCATTCGCCTGGTTGGCAATGTCCATAAGTATCTGCGTGCGCTCACGAGCCTGAGAATTTTCGTAGGTAACATCATGGTTGGCAACATCGTGACCAATATCCTCGAAATGCTGCAAACAGGCATTTTTAATGGAAATTTCGCGAATGGTAGCACCGAGGCTCTTCATAAGCTCAATGGCATTATTGTATGTGCGGTCGGTTGTTCCGAAACCCGGCATTGTAACAGCAACGATACCTTTGCGCTCTTTTCCCAAAATGTCGAAGGCGCGGGCGGTGACAAGCAGCGCAAGCGTAGAATCGAGGCCTCCCGAAATTCCTATCACACAAGTAGCCGAGCGTGTGTGCTCAATGCGCTTGGCGAGTCCGGCCGCCTGAATATTGAAAATCTCCTGACAGCGGGCAGCAAGCTCGTCACCTGCGGGAATAAACGGAGTGGAGCATATTTTACGCGTGAGAGTGGCAAGCTCATTAGCCTTTTTATCTATAAACGTCACGCAAACATCAACATCCTTGAACTCTTCGCAAATTTCGCCGAAGGTAGAATTGTTCATGCGACGGAAACGGAGCTTCTCTACGTCAATTTCAGAAACCAAAAGCTGACCATTCTTAGAGAATCGCTCGCCCTTTTCTACCATCTTGCCATTCTCGACAATGAATGCGTTTCCGGCAAACACCGTATCGCCCGACGACTCACCGTATCCGCAAGCAGAATATACGTATCCGGCCATCGCACGCGCACTCTGCTGCTTGAACGATTCAACGAGAGAGTCATACTTTCCGGCAGTCTCGCTGCTAGCAGCGGGCACAAACACAAGCTCGGCACCCTTTGCTGTCAACAGAGAGCTCGCGGGAACGGGCGCGCAGAAATCCTCACCCATCTCCACCGCAAACGCATAGTCGGCGGTGCGGAAAATCTGATTCTTATGCAGCGCCACCGACTGCCCGCACAATGTCACGCGAGCATCCACGGGCAGAGCCTTTGAAGAGGCGAACCACCTTTTCTCGCTGCATCCATGATGGTTGCAGATATATTTTTTGGGCACAGCTCCAAGAATGTTGCCTCGACGCACAACAACCGCGCAATCGAGCAGCGAAGAGCCGTAAGCAACAGGAAGGCCGGCGATAATAATCACGTCACACTGCTTCGAAAAGTCGAGCAACGAAGCAAGCGCACTCTCGGCACCCTTCACAATAGTCGGCTGCAGAAAGAGATCGCCGCAACTATATGATGTTATTCCCAATTCAGGGAAAAGAATCACTTCGACATTATTATTTTCTGCCTCTGCAATGAGAGGAAGCATCTGTTCCACATTATATGCGCAATCGGCAACCCTCAAAGAGGGCACAGCTGCCGCAACTCTTATAAAGCCGTAACTCATGGTTATATTATATTAATAAGGTGCATTTTCTTCCTACTGTGCAAATTTCTCACAAAATTGCCTTTTTGCAAAAAAAAATCAAAAAAAAGTGCGAGAAAATTTGCACAGTATTTAAAATCATTTTAAATTTGCAATGAATTTAAAAACAAACGCAATGAAACAGTACACAAACATAGAATTGAAAGCCGAGCTCGAGAATGCGGGAATACGCGGAACAGCGCAGCGCATAGCAATTCTTGGATTCATGCGAGAGAACCCCGTACATCCCACGGCCGAGGTTGTGTTCGAAGCATTGCGCGACAAAGTAGGCTCACTCTCTTTGACAACAGTCTATAATACCCTTAAGCTCTTCGTCGAGCACGGCCTTGTATCGATGCTGACAATAGACGACACATTCCGCTGCTTCGACGGCAACGTAGAAATGCACGCCCACCTTATGTGTCGCAACTGCAAAAAGATTATAGACATGCCCATGCCCCGCGAGGTTGCCACCTTCCTCGAAGAGATTGAGGATTTTGATGCCGACGAAGTGCAGCTATACGTAAAAGGAATTTGTAAAGAATGTAAAATAAAATAAGTATAAACCACTAAAATTGATATTATTATGAAAAAGTTTATTTGTTCAGTATGCGGTTATGTTCATGAAGGTGATTCAGCTCCCGAAAAGTGCCCCCAGTGCAGAGTACCTGCCAATAAATTCAACGAGCTTGTAGAGGGTAATTTGGAGTTTGTTTCGGAGCACGTTATTGGTGTTGCCAAAGGTTGCGACGAGGAGATGATTAAAGACCTTAACGCACACTTCATGGGCGAGTGCACAGAGGTAGGAATGTACCTTGCAATGAGCCGTCAGGCCGACCGCGAAGGCTACCCCGAAATTGCCGAGGCTTTCAAGCGCTACGCATGGGAAGAGGCCGAGCACGCTGCAAAATTTGCTGAACTCTTGGGCGACGTTGTTTGGGACACAAAGACCAACCTCGAGAAACGTATGAACGCCGAGTCGGGTGCATGCGCCGACAAGTTCAGAATCGCGAAACGCGCGAAACAGCTCGATCTCGACGCCATCCACGACACAGTTCACGAAATGGCCAAGGACGAGGCTCGTCACGGAAAAGGCTTCGAAGGATTGTACAACAGATACTTCAAGAAGTAATCATAAACTACACAACAAAAAAGTCTCAGGCATTTGCCTGAGACTTTTTTATCTATTCTGCCCGAGAATTACTTTTTCAGATTCTCGAAGAAGAAGTTTGTAATCATTTCGAACATCTGACGACGGGTGTTCGCGCCATAATATATGCTGTGGTTGCTGTCGGGGTAGATTGCAGTCTGGAACTGCTTGCCCGCCTGTGTAAGAGCATAAATGTAGCGTGTCATATTGCGGAAGTGTACATTGTCGTCGGCTGTTCCGTGGATGAGCAGCAGCTTTCCGTGCAGCTTGTTCACGTTAACGATAGCCGAGCCTTTATCGTAACCCTCTTTATTCTCTTTGGGAGTGCGCATGTAACGCTCTGTGTAAACAGTGTCGTAGAAACGCCAGTCGGTGGGAGCAGCAATAGCAACGCCGGCCTTGAACACAGGTGTTCCCTCGCTCATAGACATCAGGGTAGTGTATCCGCCGAAACTCCAGCCCCAGATTGCGATATTGTCTTTATCGACGTAGGGCAGCGAGCCAAGATATTTTGCAGCTTCTACCTGGTCTTTCGACTCATATTCACCGAGAGACATATATGTGCATTTTCCGAATTTTGTTCCGCGACCGGCTGTTCCGCGACCATCGACGCACACCATGATAAAGCCGTTGCTTGCCATATAGCTCTCGAAAAGACCACCACCATACTGTCCTATTGCCCAAGTATCTTTAACCTTCTGCGAGTAGGGGCCGCTGTATTGGTGCATAATCACAGGGTACTTTTTGTTCTTGTCAAAGTCGACAGGCTTAATCATCCATCCGTAGAGCTCGACACCGTCGCTTGTGGTGAAGGTGAAAATCTCCTTCTGTCCCATATTAATCTCGTCGAGTCTTGCGAGAAGCTCTTTGTTGTCGAGGATGGTTGCGAGCTTCTTGCCGTTGTTATCGTTGAGAGTAACTACGGGAGGAGTGGTAAGATTCTGATAGCTGTTCACAAAATATTTCATTCCCTTGCTGAAGGTGGCGCTGTTTGTACCCTCTTGCTGAGTGATGCGTGTCTTTTTGCTCTTTGCATCCACCTTGTAGACAGCTGTACGTGTGGGATTACCCTCGTTGCTCGAATAGTAGAGAATGTTTTTCTCCTCGTCCCAGCCCAAAAAGTCGCTTACATCATACTGACCCTTTGTAAGCTGCTTCACAAGGTTTCCACCGATTGTGTAGAGGTAAAGGTGGTTGTATCCGTCGCGCTCGCTGGGCATTATAAAGTGATTCTTGTAGAATGTAAGCTGCTGATAGGTAGGCTCGTTCACATACTCGGCGCACTCCTCGCGCAGGATGCGTTTGCAGACACCCGAGAGGGGGTTCGCCTGGAAAATATCAAGCTGATTCTGATGACGATTCAGTGTCATCACCGCAAGAAAGTCCGGGTCTTGTGTAAATTCGATGCGGGGAATGTAATATGTGCTGTCAATGGGAAGCGCGAGCTTGCGTGTGACACGGCTCTTGATGTCGAAAGAGTGTACAGTCACTGTTGAGTTCTGCGCGCCGGCAACAGGATATTTGTAGCTGTAGGGACGTGTGTAGTCGTCGTACTCGTGATTGGTGCTGCCTGTGGGAATGTACATGGGCATGTCGTAGTTCATCACTTTGCTCTCGTCGTAGCGAATGTAGGCAAGCATTTTGCTGTCGGCGCTGAAGTCGAACGAGCGGCTGGTGGCAAACTCCTCTTCGTATACCCAATCGGGGAGGCCATTGATAATTTCGCCATATTTTCCGTCGGTGGTCACCTGTGATTCGCTGCTATTGAAGAGCAATTTCACGAGGAAGAGGTTATTCTCGCGCGCAAAGGCAATCATTGTTCCGTCGGGCGAGAAGATGGGCTCTTGCTGGGGGCCGTTTGCCGAGAGGGGCTGCAGTTTGTTGTTCTTGCGCGAGAATACATGATACTCGGCAGTAAACGAACGACGATAGATGCTTCTGGTACGTGTCTGTATGAGCATGCGCGCCTCGTCGGGCGAGAAGATGAATCCGTCGATTCTCTTGAAGTCGCAACCGCGGGCGGTGTTCACGTCGAAGATAGTGTCGACAACCTCGCCGCTCTTGAATGAATAACTGAGCACCATCTTGCGGTCGCTGCTCATCTTGGCAAAATGTTCGCCATCGTTCATGGGGTGGCTACCCGAGAAACCTCTTGCGCTGTAGGTGCCGTTCACAACCTCTTTCAGCTGGATGTCACGTCCTTTGGCGTAGCCTGTGGCTACAGCTGCAAAGGAGAGTAAAATTAATAGTAACTTTTTCATTTATGGAGTGTTTAATTTTTCTTTCGGCGAAGATACAACTAAAAAACGAGAATTGTTGGCGAAGCGGCTAAATTCCTGTAACTTTGCCGCCGAATAAGTGATTTTACATTCGAAAAATGAATTGCGAGGAGCGTTTTTACTTTAACGATTTTGGTGGTTACATGCGCCGTAATTTTGATTTTAAGGTGCAGAAAATATCCATCGACGGAGGCTTCACCTGTCCCAATCGCGACGGCACGAAAGGCACGGGAGGATGCACCTATTGCAACAACCGCACCTTCAACCCCGCCTACTGCCACCGCAACCGCTCGGTTACGGAGCAGATGAACGAGGGCATTGCCTTCTTTGCACACAAATACCCAAAGATGCGCTACCTTGCATATTTCCAAGCATATACAAACACCTACGACTCGCTCGAAGTGCTGCGTGCAAGATACGAAGAGGCCTTAAGGGTGGATGGTTGCGTGGGGCTTGTCATTGGCACGCGCCCCGACTGCATGCCCGAGGAGCTGCTCGACTATCTTCAAGAGCTTTCACACAAAGTGTATGTGATGGTGGAGTATGGGGTGGAGAGCACCGACGACGCGACGCTGCGACGCATCAATCGCGGACACGACTATGCAACCGCCGTCGACGCCATCGGGCGCACTGCCGCACGAGGCCTGCCCGTGGGAGTACACATTATCTTGGGACTCCCCGGCGAGGAACGTGCTTCGCTCATCCGTCAGGCGCGACAGTTGTCCGAGCTTCCGATTACCACATTGAAGTTGCACCAACTGCAGCTTATCCGCGGCACACGCATGGCCGAGGAGTTCGACGAGTCGCCCGAGGATTTTCATCTTTTCGAGCTTGACGAATATATTGAGGTTGTTGTAGATTATCTTGAGAATCTGCGCCCCGACATTGTTGTCGAGCGTTTCGCCTCGCAGTCGCCCAAAGAACTGCTCATCGCCCCCGACTGGGGACTGAAAAACTACGAACTTGTAGATAAAATCAAACGCCGTATACGCGAGCGCGACACGTGGCAGGGCAAGAACTATTCTGCCACATTATAGTTCATCTAATTTAGCATCAACCAAGGCCTTAATTTCGGGAGTAATATAGGATTCGCACATTTTCACGACAGCCAACAATGCCCCAAGGTCGTCAGTGTATCCTGTGAGGGGAATAATATCAGGAATAAGGTCGGTGGGGAGAATAAGATAGCCCAGCGCACCCACAATGGAAGCCTTTATTCCCAATGGAGTATCGGGCGACTTCATCACATAGTAGAGCAGCAGGGCAGGCTTCAGCACCTTTTTGCCAAGCGACTTCACCTTGTTCCAAAAACCATTGTCGGAGTAGTGTTTTTTATACTCATCAACATCTTTGGGCACTTTTGTCTCACTCATAATATCAAATTTATTCGGCTACAAAAATAACAAAAGCGATTGCCTTTACAAAGACAATCGCTTCTATTTTACTTTTTAATATTCAGTTTGTTCAGTGCTGCCTGATAGCGTCTCGCGTTTGCATTGTGCTCGGACAATGTGACTGCAAAATTGTGAGTACCCGAAAAATCCTCTTTCGCACACATATATATGTAATTGTGCTTCGCGTAGTTGAGCACACTCTCGATGCCCGCAATTGTGGCTATCCTGATGGGGCCGGGAGGAAGCCCTGTATTTTTATAGGTGTTGTAGGGCGACTCAACCTCGAGGTCGGCGAGAAGAATGCGTTTGCGAGCAAAATCTCCGAGAGCGAACTTCACTGTCGGGTCGGCCTGCAGGGGAATGTTGCGCTTCAGACGGTTGATGTACAGGCCCGCAACGATGGGCTTTTCGGCATTGTTATTAGTCTCTTCGTCGACGATGGATGCAAGCGTAGCAACCTCTTCGGGAGTCATATTCAACGCCTTGGCCTTGGCGAGACGCTCCTCGTTCCAGAATTTCTTGCGCTCGTTCATCATGCGAATAAAGAAACGCTCGGGCTCTACGTTCCAATAAAATTCATAAGTGTCGGGAAGAATAAGCGTGGGCAGTGTCTCGAATTTGTAGCCCAGATTCTGGACGAACACGTTGCTTGTGAAAAGTTCCTGAATAGCAAGCGAGTCGAACATCAGCTGGTCGCTGACAACCTTCGACAACTGCTCGAAAGAGCGCACCGAGGGGACAACCACCTTCACGGGAGTCTGCTGTTTGGTGACAATGCGGCTGTATATTGAGTGCCAGCTATCCTTGTCCTTAATGGCGAATTTACCGCTTCTTTTCTTACTGTCAAAATCATTGTGCTCGGCAAGAATCTTGAATCCGAGAGTGGAAGAGGGTGTAGCAACAGCCTTTATCTTATTTACGATGCTATCGGAATTATCTGTAGGATAAATATATATGTACGCAGTCTCGTCAATATTTATCTGCGGACCTTTAACTATATAATACAAAATGCCGCTACTGATTACAGCTATTGTTGCGAGCGCAGCAACAATGCTTGCAACGGTTATTATCACTCTTTTTTTCTTCATCGTGTATCTGTTTGTGTGTACAAGGTGCGAAGATAGTGCAAGATGCCGAAAATGACAAATTTATCAACCTCTTTTAAAAGAGTGTATTTTATCATTAGTGTCTATCCTCGGGCTTCGTGGGGTCGCTTATAATGTGTAGCGGTACAATCTCTATGTAGTCAAGGAAATTAGATATACAATCCACACCCCAATCCCGTAACTCACCAACGAAGCGGAAACGTATCCAGTGCTCTCCTTCTACAAGATATTTTTTTGTGGCAATTTTGCGCATAATTTCGTGGCAGTCTCTTGCAGGAGCATAGTTCATGGTTACGTCATTGTATGACAAATAACAGTCAGGAGCTTTCATCCAGCCTTTGTTTCTTAACAGTTTGTCATTTTCGGCACCGTTGTCATAGGTATTTTCATCTGAAACCCAACCAATACTTTCGTCTTTAGTCGGAAGTCCTTGGTTAACGGGTAGTCCGCATATTTTACCATCGAAATATACTTGCATTATATTATTATATATCGATTGGTAATAATCTTTTTGTGGCATCCAAATACTATATCTTATTTCGTATGTTCCGGCGGGAACGGGTGGCAATTTTATAGAAAAATCGTGGTAATTCATAAGATGTATATAGTCGCCATTGTACCAACCGGGATAACTTATCCAATAATCGTCGCTGACTACTCCTTCGCAATATCCGGGAGGGATATATGAAGTTCCATTTTGCCAAATGTTGTTGCTCGCAAGTTCGTGTGTCAGGGCCAAGAGGTCGAATCGCATGCGTTCGTTAAGAATATTTCCAACCATTTCATCCTCGTTGTAGATGAGAATTTTATCAATCGGGTGTATCAATCCGTTGGATGCAGCAGGCACAAATGCTGCATACCTTTCGTTCATCTGCGTGAATTCCGTGAGTTCTATAATGCGAACATTAAGGTGGTTGCGCATTTCAAAATTATAAGGAATTGCGCGTTTGGAGTAGTTAATGTATATATTATGTCCGTCAGTGGTACTCAATGGCTTTAAGACTTTTATCAATTTCTCGTATTTGGTTACAAAGTAATTATAGTGGTCGTGCCCGGAATTGTTGAAATTGTTATAAATTTCGCTTCCCAAGCCTGACTCCGATGGTACTATCCTGTCATATGTTATTTCGCCATTGAGAAAATGGTAGGCAACGAATTTATATAGTGCGTTTTTGGGGCTTGCATAATTTCCTTTATCCTCGGTGCCGTACCATTTTTCGGCAAAGGCTATAAGGTCTTTGAGTGAATAGATTCCATATTTGTGGAACACCTCGTTGGGCTCGACAAATGCTGTGTATTTTATATATTTTTTGTTTGGCTCGCGAGGCATAATATTGGGCTTTACGTATGTATCGTCAATTATATGCGATACAGCATCGGCAAAGCCTGTGGCTGCCATTGCGCTGTGGAACAGGCTGAAAAAGCCGTGATTCTCTATCTGCGTGGCTATCGAGGGCCTTATAGGGTCAATGGGGCGGTCAATGAGGTGAACAATTCCATTTTCGACATCGTGGTCTCCGCTGATGATTGCCGAATTGTTGTTGAGCATAATGTAGAAACCTTCATCAGTCACCTTGTAGTTTATGGTGATTATCATGTCATTGAAATTCCATTTCCCTATTGCTCCCTCGCCAAATTCGGCCGTGTGGTAGTTTCTTTCTATCAGATGGGTGCGTGCGATGACCGTTGCCATTGAGTCACTAAGCTCTTCAATGAGTGGCGATGTTACTCCCGTCCAAATGGGTGAGTCTGTATCTTTTGTTGCGTGGTAGATGCTGTCTTTTTCGGCAATGAACTTTTCAACAGCATCGTTGTCGGGCAGGAAAAGCGTATATTGTCCGTAAGTGGATAGCAACCCCAAAAGATTGGCTCTTTTAAGTAAATTGATAAAGTGCGAATACTTGTCGCTGCGGTTGAGTATATAATCGGCTACCGTCTCACCCGTAAAAGTGTAACGATTGCTCTTGTCAATGTCGTCGGTGCAGGCGACGATTGACAATGCTATTGCGAGTATGTAGAGTATTCGTTTCATTTTTTCTTTTTAGTGTCTGTCCTCGGGCTTCAACGGGTTGTTGATGATGGGCAGTGGTACAAACTCCAAATAGTCAAAATCGAAATAGGAACAATTTTCGTTCAGGTTTCTAAATCGTATCCAATGCTCTCCCTCGGTCAAATGAATTTTTGTAATAATCTTGCGAAGAGTCTGATGATTATTGCGTGATGTGAGTATTGAACCACTATTATAATTCCTTGTGTAAAAAGAATCGGGACCTTTCATATATCCACGGTTACGCATCTGTTTATCGAGGTCGACGCCATTATCCAACGTCACGGAATCATTTTGCCATCCAATCATGGGGTCATTGTATGGAATGCGAGTATCAATGGGCAAGGAACATACTTTACCGTCAATGTATGGTTGTAACACACAATATCCTGATTGAAAACCATTGCTCGGCACACTTGTTATTGACAAACGTATTTCATACGTTCTTTGTGGCAATGGTGGCAGACGGAAAGAGGTGTCGAAATTTTTGTGACACCTTACAACGTCTCCCATGTAATGCCTGCTTGTTATGTATGAGAAATAATTTGCATCGATGGCATTGCTTGCTATGTTTTTACTGTAATTGAATGGCATATACCCGGCAGTTGTATGTCGTAAATTATTACAAGAAAGTTCGGGTAGCAGTGTGGCAAAGTCAATGCGCAAACGCTCGTTGAGGATGTTTCCTACCATTTCATCATCGTCGTAAACGAGTATTTTATCTATTGGTTGTATAACTCCGTTCATGGCCAGGGGTGTGAAGTGTGAATATGTCTCATTTGACTGCGTAAATTCTGTTGGCTCAATGAGACGCACATTCAGATGCTTGCGCATTTCGTTGTTATAGATTTGACCCTCTATGGGCCTGTTAATGTAGACCCATGCTCCATCGGTGGTGCTCAATGGTTTTACGATTTTCATCAACTTGCCAAGCATTGTCTCTATATAGTCGTACCAGTCGTGTCCCGAAACAAGAATCTCTTCGCGCGGAAATCCGTCCACCATTGTTGGCACTACTTTGTTGTACGTAAGTTCGCGTGGCACAAAATGGTAGGCTACGAACTTGTAGAGGGCATTGCGAGGGCTTTTATAATTATCCTTATCTTCAGTGCCGTACCACTTTTCGGCAAATGACTTAAGGTCGTCGAGAGTGTAAATGCCGTTTGCGTTAAAAACTTCGTCAGTCTCTATAAAGCCTGTATATTTGTAAAATTTCTTCTTTACGTTGAATTCTATATACATTGGCGCATCTTCAACATCAATCGGTTGAAAGTTCTGCTCCATATATTGCAGTAATGAATCGCAGAATCCTGTTTCGCTCAATGCTGCACTGAAAATAGAGAAGAAACTATATTTGGCAATGTGTGTCGGCAGATGATTGTTCGTCTCCTCAATCACATTGTCGATAATGTGCACAACTCCATTTTCTACCATATTATCACTGCTGATGATGGCCGCGCAGTTGTTTAGTTTTATATAGTACCCATCTTTTGTACTTTCGTAAGAGACACCCAAATATCTATCGTTGTAATTCCAACGAGGCAGTGCTCCGTCGTCGAATGCGGCTGTTTGATAAATGCTATCGACAAGATGCGTGCGTACAATGACATTAGCCATGGAGTCGGTAAGGTCTTCGAACAATGGCGAGGTTATTCCCGTCCAGATGGGGTCGTCTGTTTCTTTTGTTGCGTGGTAGATGCTGTCCTGTTCTTGCACAAATTTTTCAACAGCCTCATTGTCGGGCAGGAAAAGTGTGTATCGCCCGTAAGTGTTTAGTAGGCCCAATAGTTTGGAGCGCTTGAGTAGGTTTATAAAATGCGAATACTTCTCGCTGCGGTTCAGCATATAATCAGCAACCGTCTCACCTGTGAAGGTGTAACGGTTGCTCTTGTCAATCTCTTCGGTGCAGGCGACGATTGACAATGCTATTGCGAGTATGTAAAGTATTCGTTTCATTTCTCTCCCAAGAATTTGTAAATATATTAAAAAAGCCGGAGAAATGATTGCAGAAATGCCCATTTACCCCCCCCCATTTTAACATATATTAACAAGGAATTAAGAATAGTTTCAACGTATACTTTAAAGAATTATGATTCACAAACTTCTACACTTTTGCAAGATAGCTGTTTACCTCTTTGCGGAAACGTGCGTAGTAGAGTAGTGCCGCTGCCGTTAGGCCCAAGGGAAGGCCCATGACCACGCCTATCGCTCCCCAGTCTAAGGTAAAGCCGAAGATGTAGCTTGCGGGCAACGAAATGCAGATGTATGCGACAAAAGAGTAGAGCATCAGCGGCTTTGTCACTCCCAGCCCTCGCAGCGCATTGGAGTAGTTTATCTGTATGCCGTCGCTCACCTGATAGGCAAGCATGGGCACAAGCAGCGACGCGAACATTGTCTGTATTGCTGCGTCTGTGGTGAAGAGGCGCGCCAGATGGCTCTGTGTCAGGGCAATGCCGATGGAGAGCACCGCTGCGACAGCCATTATTATGTGAAAGGCCGACACTGCTGTGGTCGCTACATTCTCCCACTCGCCACGACCTTGGTGGTGGCTGATGCGGATGGATGCAGCCGCACCGATTCCATAATATACAAGGAAACAGAGAGAGCCTACAATGCACATTACCTGATAGGCTGCAAGCTCGGTGGCTCCCAACCAGCCCATGAGCAGCGAGGAGAGAGAAAAGGCAGCAGTCTCCATTCCCATCTGCATTGCCATGGGGGTGCCCACCTTGCAGAAGTTTACAATCTCTTTTTTGTCCATTTTGCGCTCCCCGAAGCTGCGCCAATAGGGGGCGAATTTCTTCTCACGTATAATAAGGACAACAAACATCGCTGCCATAATTATGCGCGCAACAAATGTGGCGATACCAGCTCCTGTGAGTCCAAGCTCGGGGAAGATAGAGACGCCGTATATGAGAAAGTAATTTAATATTATATTAATGATGTTTCCTGTCATTATCACCCACATTGCCATTTTTGTAGCTGCCACTGTGTCGGTAAACTGTTTCATGGCGTTGAACATTGTGGTGAAGGGCAACGAGAGTAGAAGCACAAGGAAATAGGGGCGCATGCATGAGAGCAGTTCCCGGGGCTGTCCCAAATTGTGCAGATTGAAATAGAGTGCTGTATATATTGCGATTACCGTGAGCCCGGCCAAGGCATTCGCCCACAGGCTGTCCTTGAAGGCCGCGCCTACATTGTCATTCTCCTTGCGTCCGAAATATGCACCTATTATCGGCGTTGCGCCGTAGCTGAAGCCTATGAGGGTGATGAGTCCCAGATTGAAGAGATTGTTCACAAAACCCGAGGCCGAGAGTGCTTCGGCACTATATTGCCCAACCATCATGGTGTCGATGAAGCCGAGAATGATGTTTCCCAACTGCCCGATGACGATGGGCGTTCCCAAACGGATAATCTTTTTGTAGTTCGCAACGTATGTTCCGGGAATCTTATACATTATTATATATAGCTCTATTTTGTCGTTTAATTTAAAAAGCTGCGTCAATTTTTATTTTGACGCAGCTTTTTTCTTCATTTATTTAACAGGAATCGCATCTATCCTGCGCTGATGTCTTCCGCCTTCAAATGCTGTATCGAGGAAAGTGTCGACGCATTTTTTTGCTGTCGCCTCGTCGATGAAACGACCGGGCATCACAAGAACATTCGCATCATTGTGCTGTCGTGCCAATTCGGCAATCTCGGGCTGCCAGCAGAGTGCGCCGCGGATGCCTGCATGATGATTCAAAGACATGTTGATGCCGTTGCCTGTGCCGCAGATTGCAATACCCATCTTGCATTCTCCCTGCTCGATGGCATTGCCGAGAGCGTGGGCAAATTCGGGGTAGTCGCAGCTGTCGGTGCTGTTGGTACCAAAATCGGTAAATGCGTAACCTTTTGCCGAAAGCCACTCTTTCACCTGTTCTTTCAAGGGGTAGCCTGCGTGGTCGCTTGCAAGTCCTATCATTATCTTTTCCATTACAACATTGCTTTTACCTGGTTATATACATTCTGTGCTGTGAAGCCCAACTTCTCGTCGAGCACCTTATAGGGAGCAGAGAAGCCGAACGACTCGAGGCCGTAGACTTTTCCGTTGGAACCAACGAGACCTTCGAGGTTAACGGGCAAGCCTGCTGTAAGACCGAAGATTTTTGCTCCGCAGGGAAGAATCTGCTGCTGGTACTCTTTGCTCTGTGAGCGGAAGAGTCCCTCTGAGGGAACAGAAACGATTCGTGTCTTGATGCCGTCCTCTTTGAGAAGCTTGGCACCCTCGACGAGAGTAGCGACCTCGGAACCCGAAGCCAAAAGGATAACATCGTACTCTTCGTCAGAGCCGGCAACAATGTATGCACCCTTCTCGGCCTGCTTGTAGTCTGTCTCGGCGGGGAGGTTGTTCACATTCTGACGAGAGAGAATCAATCCTGTGGGGCTGTCGGTATTCTCCATTGCCATCTTCCATGCAATTGTTGTCTCGTTTACGTCGGCGGGACGCATCACAAGCATAGAGTTCTTGCCACTGTGATTCTTGAGTTTCTCCATCAGGCGCACCTGTGCCTCCTGCTCAACGGGCTCGTGAGTGGGGCCATCCTCGCCCACGCGGAATGCGTCGTGAGACCAGATGAACTTAACGGGAAGCTCCATGAGCGCTGCCATGCGGATTGCGGGCTTCATGTAGTCGCTGAACACAAAGAATGTACCGCAAGCTGCGATTACACCTCCGTGGAGTGACATTCCGATGCACAAACAAGCCATTGTAAGCTCCGAAACACCTGCGTGGAGGAATGCTCCGCTGAAGTCGCCGGGCTCGATGGCGTGAGTCTTTTTAAGGAATCCGTCGGTCTTGTCGCTGTTGCAGAGGTCGGCCGATGAACAGATCATATTCTCGTATTTCTCGGCAAGGATGCTGAGGATTGCAGCCGATGCGTTACGTGTGGGTGCGTCGGCCTTCTGCTCGATAGCGTCCCAATCGATTTCGGGCTTTTTGCCTGCGAACCACTCGGCCTCTTTCACTGCGAGGTCGGGATTCTGTGCCGCCCACATTGCTTTGCGCTGTTTGCGCTCGGCAACAATCTTCTTGAGCTCCTCTTTGCGAGCATCGTACATTGCCTTAACCTCGGGGAAGAACTGGAAGGGGTTCTCTACGTCGCCGCCGAGATTCTTGATTGTATTTACGTAAGCGTCGCCGCCGAGGGGGGCACCGTGAGTTGCGCAATCGAACTCGTAGCTGCTGTTGTCGGCACGGCGTGCACCTTTACCCATCACTGTGTTACCGATGATGAGGGTGGGGCGCTTGGTCTCGGCCTTAGCCTCTTTGAGGGCTGCGCGGATAGCGTCGCAGTCGTTACCATCGATGGTGATTACCTTCCAGCCCCATGCCTCGTACTTCATGGCGGTGTTCTCTGTCATCACCTTGTCGCAACGGGTAGAGAGCTGTATCTGGTTGGCATCGTAGAACATGATAAGGTTGTCGAGACCGAGGAAGCCTGCTGTGCGGCCGGCGCCCTGTGAAATCTCTTCCTCGACGCCACCATCGGAAATGAAGGCGTAGATTGTCTGATTCATTGTCTCCTCGCCCAAACGTGCCTTGAGGAATTTCGCTGCGATTGCAGCACCTACTGCGTACACGTGTCCCTGACCTAAGGGGCCTGATGTATTCTCAACACCGCGCTTGATGTCTACTTCGGGGTGACCGGGAGTGCAACTTCCCCACTGACGGAACTGCTGGAGCTCGTCGAGGGTATATTTGTCGCAAAGCGAAAGAACGGAGTAGAGCATGGGTGACATATGACCAGGGTCCAGGAAGAAACGGTCGCGCTCTTCCCATGCGGGGTTTTCGGGGTCATATTCCATAAACTCGGAGTATAGCACATTGATGAAATCTGCACCTCCCATGGCTCCTCCGGGGTGTCCTGATTTTGCTTTTTCTACCATTGCCGCAGTCAATATTCTAATGTTATCGGCGGCTTTGTTCATCAGTTCTTTACTGTTCATCTCTTTACTATTCTATTAGTAGTTATCTAATTTATCTATTAAATATCAACGTTGTTGACGTTACTTTGTTCTTATTTCTCAACACCGAACTTGTAGATGCAACGGCTGGTGTATTTCTCGCCGGGCTTCAAGATTGCCGAAGGCCACTCGGGCTTGTTGGGGGTGTCGGGAAATTTCTGTGTCTCCAGGCAAATTGCTGCACGCTGGGGATAGGCGATGCCTTTTTTACCCTTTACAGTGCCATCGAGGAAGTTACCTGTATAAATCTGAAGACCGGGCTCGTCTGTATATACTTCGAGAGTGATACCTGTCTCGGGGCATACAACCTTTGCTGCAACCTGATTAATATCGCCTGCTGTGTTGAGTACCCAGTTGTGGTCGTAACCCTTACCGTTCTTCAACTGTACAAAGTCGAAGTTGTCAATCTCTTTGCCGATGGCCTTTGCTGTGCGGAAGTCCATGGGAGTGTTCTCAACGGGAACAATCTCGCCTGTTGTCATGAATGTGCTGTCAACGGGTGTGTAGTTATCGGCATTAAGTGTGAGAAGACAATCTGTTACGGGCTTATTGGCATCACCTGTGAGGTTGAAGTAAGAGTGGTTGGTCATGTTGATGACTGTTGTCTTGTCTGTTGTTGCCTCGTATGCAATGTCCAATGCATTGTCATCGGTAAGTGTATATGTTACTTTTGCTGTTACGTTGCCAGGGAATTTAGCATCGCCATCGGGTGAATTGATTACAAGTGTGAGCTTGTTCTCTGTTGCCTGCTCTACATCAAATACTTTGTACTGCCAACCCTCGAGGAAACCTCCGTGCAGACAGTGACCATAGTTGTTCTGGGGCAACTGATATTCTACACCGTCAATGGTTATCTTACCCTGGTTGATGCGGTTGGCATAGCGACCGATACATGCACCGAAGTCGCTTGAGATATTCTGATAGTCGTCGATATTGTCAAAGCCGAGAGCAATATCCTGCTTTGCACCGTTCTTGTCGGCTACAAGGATAGATGCGATACGTCCACCGAAGTTGGTGATGCACACCTCGACACCATTCTTGTTCTTGAGGGTGTAGAGTGCGGTTTTCTTGCCATCAATCTCTTTAACAAATTTTTCGGGGTTCAATCCCGACTCTGTTACCGCAGGAGCCGCAGGCGCTGCCTCCTGTTTTTTCTGACCGCCGCATGAGCACAATGCTATCGCAACGATTGCAATGCCTAAAAGGCTTTTTGTGATTTTTTTCATATTTGATGAGTTTAGTTAAAATCTATTTTCGGTATTTGTTTGTAAAATTACTACATTTTGTCCGATTGATAAATTTTTTTCTCAAAAAAGGTGCGCGGTTTTCTTCTATTTTGCAAAGTTTTTTGTTTTTCTCCTGTTTTTTGGATGGAATTTCGACTTTTTCGGGTGTTTTTATAAAAAAACAGCCCCAAAGTCGAAACTTTGGGGCTGAATATTTTTAACGGCTAAATTGCCTTAAAGGGGTTACTCTGCTGCGGGAGTTTCAGAGGCTGTGCTGTCGGCACTCTCCTCGATAGCTTTGAAATAATCCGAGAAATCCTGAGGATTTTTTCTCTGCTCCTGAATGTCGAGAAGTACAGAGTAGAGACAGTTGTTGCTCTCGTCTTTGAGGCTCTCGGGAACCTGTGCCACGAGTGCGTCAAACTCTTCGTCGTCGAACATGTTAGCACACTGCACAAGGATGAACAATCCGGGGAGTGTCTCTACGTTCTTTGTAACAAACTCTCGGGCAACCTCGGATGCCTTCTCTGACAATGTCTGCAGCTCGTTAAGCACGCTCTCGCGCTGCTCTTCGGTGAGGGTAGTGTCCATATAGAGGGCAATCTGCTTCTCCTGCAACTGCGAGAAATAGGTGAAGAGGTTGGCCTGCAACTCTGTGTAGATGTCGTTTGAATTTGTTCCTGCAACCTCGTTCTTTTCGTTGTCGATGGTAGCCTTGATGTTACCTCCTTCGAGGAAGAGGATTACAAGAGGCTCCTCGGTCTTGTGATTCACAAGGTAGTAGAGCTTGGAATTCTCTACATTGCCCGAAAATTCAAATTTACCGTCCTTTATCACTGCATACGACTCGGGAGTGTAGCTTGCGCCATCTACCGAATAACCCAAAGAAATGGTGTCGCCATCGGCAAAGCCTTCAGCCGAAACAGTTCCGTCTATTTTATAAGACTGTGTTCCTCCGCACGATACAATTAACGCCATCAGTGCGATAAGCGAAAATATTTTCTTCATCTTCTCTTATTTATTGATTTTTAGCAAATATACTGCTGGCTGATTGACTCGTTGTTAAGCACGCACTTGATAGCTGCTGCAAAGATGTTGGCAACTGACAACTGCTTGATTTTGGGGCATGAACGCTCGTAGGGGATGCTGTTTGTGAAGACAATCTCTGTGAGTGCCGACTCGCGTACTCGCTCCGAAGCGTTGCCTGACATGATACAGTGTGAAGCGATTGCGCGAACAGAGTTTGCGCCGTTCTCCATCATCAGGTTGGCAGCCTTTGAAATTGTACCTGCTGTGTCAACAATGTCGTCGATGAGGACAACATCCTTACCCTGAACATCACCGATAATCTGCATTGTGTCAACTACGTTAGCCTTTGCACGTGTCTTGTGGCAGAGTACCAGGGGTACGCCGAGGCATTTTGAGTATGTGCTTGCACGCTTAGAACCACCGATGTCGGGAGTAGCGATTACGAGGTCTTTAAGATTCAAAGACTGGATGTAGGGCACGAATACCATTGATGCATAGAGGTGATCGACGGGACGGTCGAAGAATCCCTGAATCTGATCGGCGTGGAGGTCCATTGTGATGATGCGGCTGACACCTGCTGTGCTCAGAAGGTCGGCAACGAGTTTAGCACCGATTGAAACACGGGGCTTGTCCTTGCGGTCCTGACGCGCCCAACCAAAGTAGGGCATTACAGCTACGATGCTCTTTGCCGATGCACGCTTGGCAGCGTCAATCATAAGCAAGAGCTCCATGAGGTTATCCGAATTGGGGAATGTTGACTGGATAAGAAAAACATCCTTTCCACGGATAGACTCCTCGTATGAAACAGCAAACTCGCCATCGGCAAAGTATGTTGTGTTCATTTGACCAAGTTCGCACTCAAGTTCTTTACAAATCTCTTCGGCCAGGTAACGTGACTTTGTTCCTGAAAATACCATGTAGGGGGTATTGCTCATAAAAGTATATATTTAAATTGTTTTTATTTCTCGTTTTCTTTTGCAAAGGTATGGATTTCTTTTTTTATGTGTACCCTTTTTCTCAAAGTTTATTTATTATTTTTTGCAATTTGTGGAAATAATTTATCAATTCGCTGTAATCGGTGGAGCGACAAGCGTCAAATTTGTCCCACAGCATTTTATCGAGAATGACTCCGCCGAACTTATATTGCACGAGTTTTCTAAGATTATACTCGTCGAGTTCGCCGTAGGCCCACACTTTTTTATTTATCACCTTCTTGCCATATTCGTTGAGCTCGGCACTCTGATAGAAGGTGCGTCCCAACGGGCCGAAATAGACAATGTCGTATTTCTTTTTAAGTTCGGCAACCTGTTGAAGGTTATTGCTGTTCGATACTATTTTACCTTTTATGGAAGGAAGGTTGGCCGCCTCGTCGTCGACATTTATCAGCTGTCCCGCGAATTTGTATTCTTGACTGAAACGCGGATAGTTGCAAACAAATATCTTCTTGTGATATTTGCTTGGAATGAGATTCAGCAGACGTTCAATATATTGAGGGTGGGGGTGTGATTTGCGCAATAAAAGATAGTCAAGCCCCTCTTCGAAGAGTCTTGTTATAATTTTATCTTCCTCGATAAAAAAATGCGGCCTTGTAGCAACGGCAAGTTTCATTATCGTATTCACTTTTTTTATTATCAACTGCGAAGGTAATATTTCTCGTTGGTAAAAGCAAGTTTCCATGCTTTTAATTGTGTAAAGTGGCTATTTTTCGTACTTTTCGCGCACTTGGGCAAGTAGTTTTTCAACAACGAGTTTCCGCAGTTGCTATTTATATAAGGTATCAGTAAACAATCGACAGAGCGCCATTGTTACAAACATGCTAATTTATTTATTAATTTCATTATTACTCATTATGGGAAAAGAAAGTGTGCAGATATTGAGGAAGCGCATAGACATCACCAACCTGCTGGCAACGCTAAACGCGGCGCTGAGCGAGGAGTGGCTGGCCTATTATCAGTATTGGATAGGAGGACTCGTTGTAGAGGGTGCCATGCGTGCCGACCTTCAGAAAGAGCTTGAGGAGCATGCTCAAGAGGAGTTCAACCACGCAAAGATGCTCGCCGAGAGAATAATTCAGCTCGAGGGTACTCCGGTGTTAGACCCCACGCAATGGACGACTCTCGCCCGATGCAAATATGCTGTCCCCATGCAGAATGATGTGCTTAACATCCTGAAACAGAATATCGCTTCGGAGAGGTGCGCCATCATTCGCTACGAAGAGATTGCCTCGTACACCAACGGGCTCGACTTTACAACCTGCGACATTGCAAAGAGGATTATGGCCGAGGAAGAGGAGCACGAGCAGGAGCTGCAGGATTATTTGCGCGACGTGGAGTGGATTATGCAGTCGGTTGCCTGCAAATGTTAGTAAAAAAGCGCTGTTTCTCGAAAGAAACGGCGCTTTTTACATTTTATATTATAGTTAAGAAATTCGTTTTTTCTGCCGCGCAGGGGAGTGGATGCACTGCTATTCGTGCCTTTCGGCGGGCAGAGACAGCTGTTTGCCAACCGTCCGGAGGGCTATTTTCTCATGCTTTTGCGGTCGAAGAAGGGATTTTTCGCACCGGCGCTCACGGGAATTGCAATGATGCATGTGCAACCGGGCATCCATCCGAGCGCACGCGCTGCGTATCCTGCCGAATACATTACGCGGGTGTCGAGACGAAGGTCGGCAGCTGTTGCGCAGGCCGAGCCCAATGCAATGCCCACGTCAACAAGATTCATGGCACAGGGTGTTCCCTCGCCACGGCTCTCGCAGGTCTCGGCGCCGCAATAGGCACAGTTGAGTCCCATAGGAAGCTCGCGGGTGCCGATGAGCACAATAGCGTCGGCCGAGAGAATGTTTATCGCGTCGCGCATCATGCCTCCGCGGCTTCTCTCTTCGCCCATTGCGTGCAGTTTGTCGCTGAGAGTCTTTATCTCCTCGCCTGTTACAAGCAGAATTTCAATTAAGTCCTCGCCTTTGGCCTTGGGAGCGGTGCGTGCCGCTGTCATCATCTGTTTAGCCGCCTCAATCACCTGCTCGCGGCGTATTTCTCTTTCGTCGTATATCATTTTTGTAATTTTTATTAGCGTTTATGCTTGTTATTCATTTTGCAAAAATAAAAATAAAAATGTAAGGTAGCAACCTTTGCACCCTCTTTATGAAGATAAATTCGCAGGATGTGAGACTTTTTTCGCATGAAAAATATTTTTCCCGCTTTTTGAAAGAAGTTATTGTTTACATTTTGTACCTTTGCAAAAATGAAAGGGGAAGAATACATATTAAAAGTAAACAACCTGAACGTTGCGTATAACAATCACATTGTCATACGCGACTTTTCTATGCAGTTGCGACGCGGGGAAATGGTTGCCATCACCGGCGCGTCGGGCAGTGGCAAAAGCTCTCTTCTGCGTGCACTTATGGGCTTCGTCCCCTTAACTTCGGGCGAAATTATCTTCGACGGAGCGCAGATGCACAAAGGACAGATGGAGAAGCTGCGTCGCCAGACGGCATTCCTGCCCCAGGACCTGTCGTTCCCCTGCGAATGGGTGAGCGAGGTTCTTGAGACTCCTTTCCTTTTCAAAAACAACAAGAACGTCACCGCCACAAAAGCAATGTGGCAAGACTCTTTTCAGCGTCTGGGGCTCGACGAAGGAATCATGGACAAGCGCCTGAACGAAATTTCGGGCGGACAGCGACAGCGTATGCTCTTCGCAGTAATCGCCATGCTCGACAAAGAGCTTATACTCCTTGACGAGCCGACCTCGGCACTCGACAGTGGCTCGGCAATGCTTGTCACAGAGTTCATTAAGGAGATGTGCGAGAGTGGAAAAAGCATCCTTGCCGTCACCCACGATAAGCAGTTTGCAGCCGAGTGCGACAGAATAATAAACATTTCAACCTTGTAGCCATGGGAACAATAGACATTTCCATCGAGAGCCTTCTTGCGGGCCTGCTGCTAATGGCAATACCCGTATATTTCCTGTGGAAGTATCGCACGGGAATGGTGAAAAGCACCGTCACCGCACTCGCACGAATGGTGGGACAGCTGTTCCTTGTGGGCCTTTATCTTAAGTATCTTTTCCTTTGGGACAATCCCTTTCTGAATGTCGCGTGGGTAATAATAATGGTGTTTGTTGCCACCGAGACGGCCCTCACACGCACAAAGCTGAAACGCTCTATAATGATGTGCCCCATAATGGTGGGATTCGTCACGGGAGCCATTCTCGTGGGATTCTATTTCCTGGGAATTGTGCTTGAGCTGAACAACGTATTCAGCGTGCAATATTTTATTCCCGTGCTTGGAATCCTGATGGGTAACATGCTGGGAGTGAACGTAATTGCCTTGAATACTTTCTATTCGCATCTGCGACGCGAAAGTACATATTACTACTTTATGCTGGGCAACGGAGCAACGGTGCAAGAGGCTGTGTCGCCGTTCGTCAAGCAGGCGCTCGTGCGCGCCTTCAGCCCCGCCATTGCAAATATGGCGGTGATGGGACTCGTGGCACTGCCCGGAACAATGATCGGACAGATTCTGGGTGGTAGCACCCCCGACGTTGCAATAAAGTATCAGATGATGATTATTGTAATCACAATATCTGCGTCGATGCTGTCGATAGCCGTCACTCTATATCTTGTGAGACGCCTCGCATTCGACGCCGACGGATGCATAAAGAATGTATCGCAATAAAAAATAGAGCAGTAATGCACTTTTGGCTTTGAGAATAGAAAAAAAATCTATATCTTTGCATCACAATTTTTCTGACAATTGACGAAAATTAGAGAGATAGCGAATGCCCTTGAAATGTTCGCGCCTCTGCCCTTGCAGGAAAGCTACGACAATGCCGGTCTGCAAGTGGGGTTACACGAGGCGGAAGTTGAAGGGGCTTTATTGTGTTTGGACGTAACAGAAGAGGTCATCGACGAGGCTGTAACATCCAAATGCAATCTCATTATATCCCATCACCCCCTTTTGTTCAAGCCTCTTAAAAGAATCACAGGTGCAAGCTACGTGGAGCGTTGCATCCTGAAGGCTATAAGCAACAACATTGCAATATACTCGGCACACACTAACCTCGACAATGCTGCGGGGGGTGTAAACTTCAAGATTGCCGAGAAGCTGGGGCTCAAGAACGTAAAGATACTTTCACCCAAAGAGAATATACTGCTGAAGCTCGCCGTGTACGTGCCCGTGTCACACGCCGAGAGCGTGCGTAGCGCACTTTTCAATGCAGGATGCGGCAAAATAGGCAACTACGACTGCTGCAGCTACAATCTCGAGGGCGAGGGCACCTTCCGCGCGGGCGAGGAGTGTTCGCCATTCTGCGGAGCGATAGGGGAGCTTCACACAGAGAAAGAGGTGCGCATAGAGACCATCCTGCCTGCATTTATCAAGAGCAAGGCACTGAAGGCACTCTTGGCCGCCCACCCATACGAAGAGCCTGCATACGACATCTACCCGCTGAACAATGCGTGGCCGACAGTCGGCACAGGAGTCATCGGCGAGCTTGACGAGCCCATGGATGCAAAAGAGTTTATGCTCGAAGTAAAAAGAATTTTCGGCGTCGAGCGCATGATGCACACAGCCGCTCAAGGTAAAAAAATCAGCCGCGTGGCTCTTTGCGGCGGAGCAGGCGCCTCCTTTGCAAGAGAGGCTGCAGCTGCCGGGGCAGACATCTTCATCACCGGCGAGGGACACTACCACGACATGTTCAACTACACAAGCGGAATGATAATGGCTGCAATAGGGCACTACGAGAGCGAGCAATACACCTCGGAGCTCATTTCCGAAGTATTGAAAGAGCGCTTCCCCGACCTTAAAGTGAAAATAACAGAAAAGAGAACAAATCCGATATATTATTTATAACAAAAAAACGATTAACAAAATGGCAAAAAAAGATCCTTCAGAATACACAGTAGAAGAGAAATTGAAGTCATTGTATCAGTTGCAGACAATTCTCTCGGAGACAGACAAGATTAAGATTCTCCGCGGCGAGCTTCCCCTCGAAGTTAAAGACCTCGAAGACGAGATTGTAGGCCTCGGCACACGCATCGAGAACATTGCAAACGACATTAAGGCAAACAGAGAGGCCATCACCGGTTACAAAGCCGAGATTGAGCAGGCTAAGCAGAGCATTGCCAAATACACAGAGGACCAGAACCACATCCACAACAGCCGTGAGTTCGACCTCTTGAACAAGGAGATTGAGTACAAAAACCTCGTAATCGAGCACGACGAGAAGAAGATTCGCGAGGCACAGAACCTCGACAAGCAGAAGAACGAGGAGCTTGCAAAGGCTAAGAATGCACTCGACGAGCGTCAGAAAGACCTTGAGCTGAAGAAAGCCGAGCTCGAGGAGATTGTTACAGAGACCAAGCAGGAAGAGGAGAAACTGCGCGAGCAGGCACGTAACCTCGAGCTCACAATTGAGCCCCGTCTGCTTACATCTTTCAAGCGCATCCGCAAGAACTCACGCAACGGCCTCGGCATTGTATACGTACAGCGTGACGCATGCGCCGGCTGCTTCAGCAAGATTCCGCCCCAGCGCCAGATGGACATCAGAATGCGCAAGAAAATCATCGTTTGCGAGAACTGTGGACGTATCATGATTGACCCCGAGCTTGCAGGCGTTAAGGAGGAGAAGCCCGCAGAGGCACCCACAACCAAACGTCGCGGCATCAGAAGAGCGACTCCCAAAAGCGAGTAAGAACACCCTTCTCACATAATCCCAATGACGATGGCCGCACGGCCATCGTCATTGTTTCTTAATGGCAGCAAATGAAAATAACCACACTCATCGACAACGTCGCGCCCGAGGCAGGCACACTGAAAGCCGAGCACGGACTCTCATTCTGGATGGAGGCCGACGGTAAGAACTTTCTCATAGACACAGGGGCAACATCGCTCTTTGCCGACAATGCACGCGCAATGGGCATCGACATTGCCACAGCCGACTACCTTATTCTCTCGCATGCCCACGCCGACCACACGGGCGGGCTCGCGACCTTTCTTGCAACGAACAAGAAAGCAAAAATATACCTTTCGGCAAATGCTCGCGGCCGCCACTGTTTCTCGACCCGTCGAGGGGAGAAACGCGACATTTCCATCGACCACAGACTGCTGCACGAGCACAAGGAGCGCTTCATCTTCGTCGACAGCGAGACTGTGCTCACAGAGAGCGTGACACTCGTGTGCGAGACAGCCGCCACGCACCCAATGCCCAAGGCAAATGCCACGCTGCTCGCCGGCGACGCGCAGGATGACTTTTCGCACGAAGTGAGCATCGTCGTTGCCGACAGCCACGGAGCCGCAACGATAATCTCGCCCTGCTCGCACCGGGGAATACTGAACATTCTGGACGCGGCAAAAAATTACAAGGTTACAAATTTCATAGGTGGACTCCACCTGCTCGACAGCGACGAGAGAAACACATTCGAGAGCGAAGAGGAGATTCGTCAGCTGGCCCACGAAATTTCAGAGAGAGAGATTCTACTCTGCACGGGGCACTGCACGGGAAGCGTAGCCAGAAAGATACTATCCGAAAAATTAGGAAAGAGGTTCAAGGAGTTCCATTCGGGATTCACCATAAGCCTGTAGAAAAACAAAAATAGCTGCCACAACGGAGAGGTCTTTTAATTTTTAACTAATTGATTTTCAGTATTGGGTTTTACGAAAATTGCGAAATCCTACATAGAAGACTACATGACGGTCGTAATTAAGCCAAAAAACTACAAATGCAAAGGCATATAAAACTTTTGAAAG
>JAFYPH010000027.1 GCA_017547585.1 Bacteroidaceae bacterium
AGGATAAAACACACACAATTACAATCCCCCTCGCCCGTTGGGCACTCCCCCTTGGAAAAGGGGAGAGTTCTTGCAAGCAATAGTAACGAAACAAACTGTCCCCTTTGTCCGCAAGGGGGACGAGAGGCCCAAGCGTAAGCAAGGCCTCGGAGGGGGATAAAAAACATACACAATTACAAACTCCCTCCCCCTTACGGGCACTCCCTCTTAACCAAGAGGGGGAGTAAAAAAGAAAAATAAAAACAAACGCATATGATTAAACAATTTTTCCGTCAAGCATGGACAATGATGAAGCAGCAACGACTGTTCACAGGCATATATATTGCAGGAACAGCCGCAAGCATTGCAATGGCAATGACCATATTCGTCATTCTCTACATTAAATTAGGGCCACTCTACCCCGAAGAAAACCGCGACAGGATGATGGTCGCCGAATACATTTCAATGAAATTTGATGATGAGACGTATAACACCAGACTCAACGAAAAGCATATTGAGGCAATAAGAAAAGAGAGCAAATATATAAAAGCATCCACCGAGCGCGAGGCCAACGACCTGAAAAAGAGATACATTATCACAGCCGATGGAGAAAAAGAGAAACTACTTGTCCCCGCCTACGTGGATAGCCATTTTTGGAAAGTATTCAACTTCAAGTATATAAGTGGACGACCGTTCACCGAGCAAGAGGAGCACACCCCCGTTGCCGTTATCACATCCTCGCTCGCCGAGGAGCTATACGCAAGCACCGACGTTGTCGGCAAAGATATCTACATTGACACGCTGCGCTACAGCATCGTGGGAGTGGTCGAGAATCAGCGCACATGCGTAGAGAACAACCTCTCGGGAGGTGAGATTTTCACGCCCATCCACTACTCTAACTATTTTGGCAAAATGAACGCAATAAATAGGGGTTTCCATCGTCTGATAATGTTGGCAGAATCGCCCGAGCATTGCGACTCGTTGAAAAATGAGGTTGCGAATATATTCAGCAGGCTCTCGCAGGGATTCGGTGGGCTTGTCGACGCGAACAGCAACGACACTACTTATGAATTGGAGATTAAAAATCATTGGCAATTATCGTTGAGTGCGCTCGCCGACGAGGGTTTCCTCGAAACGGTGATAAAATATCTGTACATTCTGCTGGCTTTTCTCTTTATTCCCGCGCTCAACCTATGTGGCCTTATCTCCAGCCGAATGAAGAGCCGCATGATGGAGGTGGGCGTGCGCAAGGCCTACGGAGCAACAAACAGAGAGATTGTCGCGCAGGTACTGTGGGAAAATATGTTGCTGACGCTGGTAGGCGCAGCATTGGGATTCATCCTATCGTACTTTTTCGTATATAAAAACTGTGATTGGATGGTTACGCTCTTCGACACCCGCGTAATGACAAAGAATATTGAGCTGGAGAGCGATGTTGTTTTTAACCCCACAATTATAGGCATTGTGCTGATTATCAGTTTCGTGCTTAATATTGCTTCGGCACTGCTTCCCACGTTGTTTGCGCTGAAAAGAGATATTATAGAATCGCTGTATCATAGAAGATAAAATAAAAACAGACCCATCATGATAAAAAAAATCATTAACCAAATATGGAACGAGCGCAAAGAAAATGCGTGGATATTCCTTGAACTGCTCGCCGTGAGCATATTCATGTGGCTCGCCATCGACCCACTGTTCAACCTCATAAGCCGCGACAGCGTAGATAAAGGCTACGACAGCGAAAAAATCTACAACATCACTTACACGTACGACAACAAGAGAAGCCCCAAATACAAGGCCGAGCTTGACAACGCAACCACCATAAGAGAGAGCTACAAACAGATGTTGCACCTGATAGAGTCGCTCCCAGAGGTTGAAAGCTACGCAATTTCTGACGGAGGTTTTCCGGGAGGAAACACTTATGGAGGTTGGGAATTCATTGTAGACAGCACCATGCGCGCCGACAACAAAGAGGTTAAAAAGGAGATATATTTCTTTACATGTATAGAGACAACTGAAAGTGATTTTTTACAGACATTCAGTTTTAAAGATGTGCGCACGGGAGAGATTCTAAAAAAGGATAAGAACGGTAATGAAGGAGTATATATTTCTAAGAGTCTCGCAAAAGAGTTGTTCGACACAGAGAGCGCAGTAGGCAAAAGCATTAAAATGCATGACTCTGACAACAGTTTCAATGTATTGGGAGTTTACGAAGATGTGCAAGGCTTTATTTATAACGAGCCGGGAGAGTTTATGGTGATGGTCAGACAATACGATGACCCAAGCAACATTCGCCACGTGGCTGAAAATATCATTCATATAAAACTGAAGGATGGAGTGGACGAATACAAGTTCGAGAAAAGGATGGAGGATGAAATTAAGCCTCGCTTAAGAGCCGGGAACCTTTACTGCGATAGAATATTGTCGCACGGGAAATTAAAGAATGAATTTGAGAATGCTTACGGAATCAAGAATAAATACCGTCAGAATTTTATAATCTCTTCATTCGCAATATTGTGTACCCTATTGGGAATCATAGGCACATTCTGGGTGCGCGTCGTTGCCCGCCGTCAGGAGATTGGAATAATGCAGAGCATGGGTGCTACACGAGCCACCATCGTAAAGCAATTTATTCTGGAGGCGACACTGCTTGCGAGCATCGCCTTTGCAATAGCAATGCCCATTGTGCTGCACAAAATATATGCTATAGGATTCGCCGAGCCACTGGTAGACCTAATGCGCGTTAAGCCCATAAGCGAGACTATCGCTTGGCGCAACAAACCCGTGCCCCATTTTATCATCGTGAGCGCAATCAGCTATTTTATTGTGGTAGTTGCAAGCATTGTAGGTGCGGCGATTCCCGTTGCATCTACGGTGAGGAAAGAACCTGTTGAGGCGTTGAGAGAGGAGTAAGAGAATAAACAATCGAACGCCCCCGGCAAATAAACTGCCCCTCTAAGATTAGAGGGGCGAGAGGCGAAGCCTCGGAGGGGGATAAAAAACATACACAATTACAAACTCCCTCCCCCTTACGGTCACCCCCTCTTAACCAAGAGGGGGAGTAAAAAAGAAAAATAAAAACATATGATTAAACAATTTTTCCGCCAAGCATGGACAATGATGAAACAGCAGAAGCTGTTCACAGGCATATATATTGCCGGAACGGCCGCGAGCATTGCAATGGCAATGACCATATTCGTCATTCTCTACATTAAATTAGGGCCACTCTACCCCGAAGAAAACCGCGACAGGATGCTAATATTCACAGAGGTTGTCGTAGCAGACGATGAAGGAGGAGGTCGCATCTTTAATCCGAGACTGAAATATATAGAGCAGTTGAAGCAAGAATCGAAATTGCTAAAGAAGGTGGGAGTACGCGAAATAGTACCGTTCGTATCAGACTTTAGCCACCTATGCGAAATTTCGTCCGACAACAGTAACACCACAATAAACGAACTTCCGGCTTACGTTGACTGTGGCTATTGGCAACTTTTTAATTTCCGATTCGTGCAAGGTCGCCCATTCACCAAAGAAGAGGAACACAGCCCCGTAGCAGTAATTACAGCCTCGCTTGCCGAAAAATTGTTCGCAACGACAGACGTTGTTGGGCAGCGCATATACATAGATACTGATTATTACAGCATAGTGGGAGTGGTAGAAGGGCAACGCACCTGCTTGACAAACACCCCCTCGGCAGGAAATATATTTGTCTCCATACACCATGCACGATACTACGACGAAGAAAGAAAAAGTTTTTATGGAGATGTTAATGAAATTAATGAATACAATGCATTCAATGGATATACCTATATGTACACCATCGCCGAAACTGCCAAACAAAGCGATTCAATAAAAAAAGAGATTGCCGAAATATACAGCAGAATATTACAACAGAACGCTACAACCAACAAAAAAATTGAGCCGCGAATATATGAATATTGGCAAACTGCCATGGATGTGAGGCACGACAGCAACTTTTTCACAGCCATATTGGAGTATCTTTATCTGCTCCTTGCCTTTCTGTTAATCCCTGCGCTTAACCTCTGCGGCCTTATATCTACGCGAATGAGCAGCCGCTTGGCCGAAGTTGGCGTGCGCAAGGCCTACGGAGCAACTAACAGGCAGATAATAACGCAAGTGCTGTATGAGAATATGCTCTTCACAGCCATTGGGGCATTTGTAGGCTTAGTACTAACTTACATTATTGTTTACAAAAATTGTGACTGGATAGTAACCCTCTTTGATGGCAAAATAAGTAACGACACTATTGCACAGGGAGTAACATTTGAAATGCTTTTCAACCCCACAGTGATTGCATCGGTGCTGTTGCTGGCACTGCTGCTGAACATCGCTTCGGCTCTTGTGCCCACACTGCTCGCACTGAAAAGAGATATTATTCAATCGTTGTACCATAGAAGATAAACGCACCCACCATGATAACAAAAATAATACACCAAATATGGAACGAGCGCAAAGAAAATGCGTGGATATTCCTTGAACTGCTCGCAGTGAGCATATGCGTGTGGCTCGCCATCGACCCACTGTTCAACCTCATAAGCCGCAACAGCGTGGAAAAAGGCTACGACGCAGAAAATGTATTTATAATTGACCTTGAAAGATACAAAGAGAAGAGCCGCAAGCACGACACTACCTTCGAAGGCTACGGCAACAAAGGAGCGGCAGAAAAATTCAAACAAATGCTACAAAAAATAGAGTCGCTACCAGAAGTTGAGAACTACTCGCTATTGCAAGGAATTCCCGGAGCATGGGATGCAGTATATAATACATATATTGTCGATAGCACTATGCGTGCCGATAATAAAAGAATATCAACCAATATAAAGTATTATCGTTGCTATGAAACAGGAAACAGTGACCTTTTTGCCACATACGGCATTGTAGATGCACATACAAATAAAATCATAGAAAAAGAGAAAGGCAGAAATTTTGTTTATCTTTCGGAAAGCCTTGCCAAAAAACTTTTCGACACAGAGAATGTAATAGGCAAGGAAATAGAAGAAGAATCAGGTATAGAAATAGATAGTTACAGACCAAAATATATCGTAAAAGGAGTTTTTAAAGATATTCAAGTTCATACATTTAACGCCCCCGAAGAATTTGCAATATTTACAGATGAGTTACCCTATCAGTATGGTTATTTACTTTCATTTTACAACCTGAATATTAAGGTGAAGAAAGGCACAAACAAGGCTGAATTTGAAAGAAAGTTCCGCGACGAGATTATGCCCACGCTAAGAGGCGGAAACATCTTTTGCCACAAAATAACTTCACACACAGATAAAATCAAACAGCTTGAAAAAGAGAGGGGGATAACAAACAAATACCGCAAAAGTATTATCCTTTCATCGTTTGCTCTGCTGTGTGCCCTGCTGGGAATAATAGGCACATTCTGGGTGCGTACCGTTGCCCGCCGTCAGGAGATAGGAATAATGCAGAGCATGGGTGCCACACGTGCTACGATTGTCAGACAATTTGTTACCGAAGCGACTATTCTCGCAACGATAGCCTTTGTGTTTGCAGCTCTTCTGCTTATACAATATGTATACATGAACGGCTTTGCCGAGCCTATAGGCTTTCATGGCTATGGTATGAAGCCCATAGGCGAAACTTTAGCGTGGCGCAACAAGCCTGTGCCACATTTTATGATTGTAAGCGGAATAAGCTATCTGCTTGTAACGATTATCAGCATCATAGGTGCGGCGATTCCCGTTGCCGCTACAGTAAAGAAAGAGCCTGTGGAGGCGTTGAGAGAGGAGTAAAAAAGAATAAACAATCGAACGCCCCCGGCCTTACGGCCACCCCCTCTTAACCAAGAGGGGGAGTAAAAAACCAATAACTGTCCCCTTTGTCCGCAAGGGGGACGAGAGGCCCAAGCGTAAGCAAGGCCTCGGAGGGGGATAAAAAACATACACAATTACAAACTCCCTCCCCCTTACGGGTACTCCCTCTTACCCAAGAGGGAGAGCTAAAAAGCAAAAAAACTATCCCTCTTTTGTAAGAGGGACGAGAAAAACGAAAGTTTTTCGGAGGGCGTTAGAAATAAATAAGAGAATTTGTAGCCCTAAATTTTAGGGCTACATTGCACAGCACAGGACTTATGGCCTATAAATAATAAAAAACCGACAAAGATATTTGCAGAAAAGCAAAGATAAAGTAAATTTGCGACCATGATACTGATAATAGACGACGATAGCGCAATACGCAGCAGTTTGAGCTTCATGCTGCGTCGCGCAAGATACGAGGTTGAGACCGCCGCATCGCCCAAAGAAGCTATGGAGTTTGTGCGTCATGGCGACCCCGACCTCATACTCATGGACATGAATTTCACCCTCTCCACAAGTGGCGAGGAGGGAATCTATCTGCTGAAACAGGTGAAGATTTTCCGTCCGGACGTGCCGGTGATTCTGATGACTGCTTGGGGCAGCATCGACCTCGCCGTCAAAGGCATGCAGGCGGGAGCATTCGACTTTGTAACAAAGCCGTGGAACAATGCTGCGCTGATGCAACGCATAGAGACTGCGCTGGAGCTTACGGGCAAAAAGAGAAAGGCGCAGGAAGAGGAGGAGAGGAACAAAGAGACGTTCGACCGCAGTTTCATCATAGGAAACAGCAAGGAGCTTACCACTATTCTGGAGACCGTGAAACGCATCGCCCCCACAAACGCATCGGTGCTCATCACCGGAGAGAGCGGCACAGGAAAGGAGCTTATTGCCGAGGCGCTGCACCGCAACAGCGGACGCCGCGAACAACCGTTCGTAAAGGTGAACTTGGGCGGAATTTCGCAGTCGCTCTTCGAGAGTGAAATGTTCGGCCACAAGAAGGGAGCGTTCACCGACGCTACCGCCGACAGGATAGGCCGTTTCGAGACTGCCCACCGTGGCACCATCTTCCTCGACGAGATTGGCGAGCTTGACGTCAGCTGCCAGGTGAAGTTGCTGCGTGTGCTACAGGAACAGACATTTGAAATGTTGGGCGACAGCCGCCCGCGCAAAGTGGACGTGCGCGTGGTGAGCGCTACTAACGTAGACCTTGCACAGATGGTCAGAGAGCATACTTTCCGCGAGGATCTCTTTTGGCGCATCAACCTGATAAATATTCATCTGCCGTCGCTGCGCGAGAGGGTGTCGGACATTCCTCTGCTCGCCACACATTTTGCCACGCAGATGGCACGTCAGAATAACCTGCCCGACGTTGAACTTTCGTCCGACGCCATTCAGCTGCTCACGCGTCTGCCCTACCCAGGCAACATACGCGAGCTTAAAAACCTTGTGGAGCGCACCATGCTGATAAGCGGAAAGAGCATTCTCACAGCCGAGGATTTCGAAGCGCAGCACAAGATTAATGCCAATATGGCAAAAGGCGAAAAGGATATTAACACCGCAGGAATGACGCTCGAAGAGATTGAACTTCACACAATCAGACAAGCTCTCGAAAAGTACGACGGTAACCTGTCGCTGGTCTCTGCTTCGCTTGGCATCAGCCGTCAGGCACTCTACCGCCGTCTGGAGAAGCACGGAATAAAAATTTAATAGAGCCCTTTTTCTATCATGCGACTACGTTACCTTTTCCTCATTTTTGTGGGCCTGCTGTCAGTAGTGTGGATATTGTTGCTCGTGCAGACTCCGCTGCACAACAGCACCATTTTCTACATCACCGAGGGGGTGACGCTCGTGTGTCTGCTCTTTCTCTTATATTTCTATCGCAAGGTGGTGAAGCCCATAAACAGCATCGCCAACGGAATGGAGCTTCTGCACGAGCAGGACTTCAGCAGCAAGCTGTCGTCTGTGGGACAGCCCGAGGCCGACCAGATTGTGACAATCTTCAACCGCATGATGATGCGCATGAAGGACGAACGAGTGCGCATGAGAGAACAGAATCACTTTCTCGACCTTTTGATAAACGCCTCGCCCATGGGAGTGGTAATCCTCGACTTTGAGCAACGGATAACCACCATCAATCCCTCGGCCAAAAGATTCCTCGCCGCCAGGGAGAATGTCATTGGGCAAAGGCTGCAGGATATTGGTTCGCCGCTCGCACGCGAGATTGAAAAGATAGAGAATGAATCGACAGAGACTGTGCGACTGAACGGAGCGAACGTCTACCACTGTTCGCGTCTGTCGTTCCGCGACCGAGGATTCGCCCACCCCTTTATTCTCATTGAGCAGATGACCGAAGAGGTGCACCGCGCCGAGAAAAATGCCTACGAAAAGATTATACGCATGATTGCCCATGAGGTGAACAACACCATGGGAGGAATAACATCCACGCTCGACTCGGCAACAGAGGTGCTGCAGACGATGACTCCCGAGACGATGCAGGGCGACGCAGGGGAGCTGTGCAGTGTGATGAAGGTGTGCGAGGAGCGCGGATACAATATGAGCCGCTTCATCACTCGCTTCGCCGACGTCGTGAAGATTCCGACGCCCGTGCTTAAAAACTGCAATCTTAACGATTGCGTCGAGGGGTGCCGCCTATTCCTTGAGCAGATGTGCCGCGAAAAGAATATCACCCTGCACTTGCTGCTTTCAACGGAAAATATTCCCGTCAACATAGATACCACACTCTTCGAGCAGGTGCTTGTGAACATTATCAAAAACTCTATCGAGAGCATCGGCGAGAATGGAGAAATAGCCATCACCACAAGCAACAGCCCAGCGAGCATCGTCGTCACCGACAATGGCAGGGGAATAGACAAAGAGACGGAGAGACATCTTTTCAGCCCCTTCTTCACAACAAAGGCCGACGGCCAGGGCATCGGACTTATTTTTATCCGCGAAGTGCTTGGCAACCACGGCTGCCGCTACTCGCTGCGCACTGACAGCGACAACCTCACAAGGTTCACTATTAGTTTTTGATATTTTATTTGCGGCTGCGACGGAGGGCGTTAGAAAAACTATAGGCAACAAAATAAAGACGAACGCCCCCGACCTTATGAAGCCTCGAAAACTCGGTACTCCTTTGGGGAACTAAAGTTCCCGTCGTCGCAAAGCTCGTGCAAGCGAGTGAGTGGAAGTTTACTTACACTTGCAACGAGCGTAGCCAAGGTTCGCAAGAAGCAAACAACGCTCACTCGCGTTGTCCCCTCTTAACCAAGAGGGGGAGTAAAAACTCCCACAAAACTGTCCCCTTTGTCCGCAAGGGGGACGAGAGGCCAAGCATAAGCAAGGCCTCGGAGGGGGATAACACACACACAATTACAATCCCCCTCGCCCGTTGGGCACTCCCCCTTGGAAAAGGGGAGAGTTCTTGCAAGCAATAGTAACGAAACAAACTGTCCCCTTTGTCCGCAAGGGGGACGAGAGGCC
>JAFYPH010000028.1 GCA_017547585.1 Bacteroidaceae bacterium
CTTCGGGGCTTCACTAGTTCAGCACTCCTTTGGGAAACTAAAGTTTCCGTCGTCGCAAACATTGCTCGTTCGCAATGTCCCTCTTACAGAAGAGGGAGAGTTCCCTTTACAAAGGTTACTTTCAAGAAAATACAGCATTGTCAAAATCACAGGCAACGGCCGCAGTAAAAGGCGCGGATAAGAGTGTGAAAGTTTTTTTGGCGCGCTGTGGCGCGGCTAAACTTACACACTCCCGCGTAGTCTTTCTGTGGGGAAAGTTGCCGACAAGCGAGCGACGAACGAGGAAAGTTCGTGCCAGCGAGTAAGTGGAAGTTTACTTACACTTGCAACGAGCGCAGCCGAAGTTCGCCGAAGGCAATATTTTCGCTTGCGAAAATTTGTGAGCAGAGGAGAGAGTGACTGATTTTGTCTATGCTGTGCCTTTTTGTTACTTTTTGTGCGACAAAAAGTAAGGATAGAAATAAAAGTCTACAAATTAGCAGCAATAGAATAATGATAAAAACCGCCACTGCCACAATCCCCCTCCCCACCCCACCGAACAAAAAAAGACAGGGAGTCGCATCCCTTCGGATGCAACTCCCTGTAAAAATCATCAATCAGTATATATTACTTCAAGGGAAGATACCAATTAGACTCGTCAGAGAGAGTATTGTAGAGAGACTCATCCCACTCATACTTCAAGATAGAGCCATCGCTACCATAAGCACCCTCAGTGTCGTAGTACATGTTAACCTTGTTCTCGAATGCACGAGCAGCAACACGCTTAGCAAGAACGTCATTGTTACCCATAGCCTTCGCGAAACGGATAAGGTCGGTGAAACGATAACCCTCGAATGAAGTCTCGAGAGCGCACTCATCAAGGATAAGGTTACGCAAGTACTCAATCTTCATAGCGTGAGTGATGCCATAGTCAACACCCTTAACAACGGGATTGCCATCCTCGCCAACAACGGGGTTACCCTCCTCGTCGAGCTCGTAGATAACCTCTGCCTCGTCAACGATGTCGAAGTAAGCAGCGATTACAGAGTCGTTGTCAATTGTGTAGTATACATCTCTGTCAGAGCTACCTGAACCGAATGCGTGGATACCCATGTTATTCTTGAACTCTGTCTCTGAGAAGTCGAGAGAGATAACATCGTAGTCAGCAACGAAGTTGATAACCATCTGCTCCTCCATTTCGGCAACCATCTTCTGCTGCTCTTTAGCAACCATCTTCTGCTGCATTACGGGATTGCCATCCTCGCCAACAACAGGGTTACCCTCCTCGTCGAGAACGGGCTCCATGATGGGGTTACCCTCTGCATCAACAGCAGCGATCATTACAGGGTTGCCCTCCTCGTCGAGAACAGGCTCCATGATGGGGTTACCCTCCTCGTCTACTGCACCAATCATAATAACCTCGCCATTCTCGTCGAGTTTCTCAACCATTACGTAAGTAGTGTCGGGAGTGTCGTTGAGACGTTTCTTGATCTCGAACTTACCGTTGTGCTTCAAAGCAACGTCCTTACCCTCCTTAACACCGAGACCGTACTTGAGGATGTGCATAGCCATAGCCTCTGCACCTTTCCAAGAGCTGCTCTCGATAGTACCACTCTCGGCGCCACCAACAGTAATCTCTGTAGACTCCTCGGCTGCAAGACCTGCAAGAGCCTCGGCAAGGCGCAAGTATGTCTGAACGGGACGACCGAGGCGAAGGCTTGTAAGACCGTTCATAAGGATACCACCACCTGAATATTTTGTAATGAAACCGTTGTACTTGATACCTGTCTCGTCATTCATGAGGTTGTCCTGTACATTCGCGTAGATACGAACATCACCGAGCTTCTCGCGGTTGGGGTTGTAAACAACGTAGGGGTTGCTGCTGTTTCTGTCGTTGTAGTAGCAGTATGTCTGACGCTGGCTGAGGCCATAGAGTCCGGGAGCTGCAGCTACCTGATGAGAACCAGTTACTGTATAGTCACCACCAAAGATGTTGTGCAAGTCTGACACTGAACCATACTCTGATGAAGAAGAGAATGTTACAACTGCCAAAGTGTTCTCCTTCTTAACAGATGATGCCAAAGGCAGGTAGTCACCAGAGGGATACTCAGATGTACCCTCGTCAGACATCCAGAATGCTCTGTTACCTACACCATCCACTGCATATTTCTTGTCGCGGATGAGGTTATAGTAGCAGTCGATAGCATTTCTGTAGTCCTTCTTCCAGAGGTAGAGGTCACCAAGCAACTGGCGGATGGGCATGAAGTAAAGCTCTGTTGCATAGTAGAGGCCCGAGTAAGAGGGCATGGGGTACTGTGTGGGGTTAGCGTAGGGACGCAAATCCTCGATGAGCTTGTCAGCAATCTCCTCGATGCCGAGGGCGGGACGGTTGAAAATCTCCTGTGACAAACTGTGTGTAAGGATGGGCTCTGTGAAGTAAGGCACCTTACCATAGTTCATAGCCAACTGCATGTATGTCCATGCGCGTGCGCTCTTTACAGCAACGTACTCGCGAAGCATGGGCTTCACGTTGTCGCGTGTGAGGCTGGTGTCTACACGTGCAAGATAGATGTTACAGTTGTTGATGATTGAATAGTAATCCTTAGCAGCAAGGTATTTGTTGTCACCGCTGAAGTCGAAACGTGCAATCTTCTGGATATCGGTAACAGCACTACCCTCGTTCACTACCATAAGGTCGCCACGCAACTCGCCAAGCAACACCTGACGGTCGGCAACAGCCTGAATGTTCTTCAAGATACCGAGAACTGAGTAAACAGTATCGTTAAGTGTCAATGGACTCATGTCATACTCCACACGGTCCGAGTCAACTTCGAGCATATCCTCACAAGAGCTCAAGAAAAGAGTTCCGCAGAGCAATATGCAAAGACTATAAATAAAATTCTTTTTCATCATTTTCGTTGAATTTAGTTTTTCCAAGTTTTTTAATGAACCCCGCTCGGCGGTGCCGTTGCCGGCACCCGCCTGCGGAAAATTCATATCTCAGATTATATTGTCATTAGAGGTTAATCTTTACACCCAAGTGGAAGCTGCGGCTCTGTGAAAGAACACCTGCATCGACACCCTGGTACAATACATTGTTGCTAACTGAGAACTCGGGATCGCTGCCCAGGTAGTTTGTTAATGTAAAGAGGTTCTCGGCTGCACCCCAAACTGTGATACCCTGCAACCAGCTCAATGAGAGAGGCAAGTTGTAAGCAAGCTGTATCTTCTTAAGGCGCAAGTAAGATGCATCCTCTATCCAACGGTCAGAGAAACGGCTGTTACCCATGGGATCGCCATAAACGATGCGGGGAGTGTTTGTCTGCTGACCATCGTATGACCAACGGTTAAGCATAGCCTTTGTCTGGTTGAAGAAGTTGCTACCACCCTCGAGCTGCTGACGATAGTAGTTGTAAGCATCGTTACCCAAAGAGTAGTTGAAGAGAACATCGAGCTGCCAGTTCTTGTATGTGAACTTAGAGAAGATGTTACCATAGAGGTCGGGGTGAGGATTACCGATAATCACTTTGTCAGCGTCGCTAATCTCGCCCTCGCCTGTCATATCAACGAATTTCATGTCACCGGCCTTGAAGTACTCTCTCTTGCCTGTTGCGTCAACCTGGTAGAGACCAGCCTCGGCAGCCTCGGCTGCTGAAGCGATAACACCGTCAGTCTTGTAACCATAGAAAGCACCGATAGCCTCGCCAACCTTTGTTACAACCTCGCCGCCGTAAACCTGTGTGGGCTTAATCTCCTCGTCGAGAGCTGTAATCTCGTTCTTGTAGTGACCTGCAGAAGCACCGAGCTCCCATGTGAAGTTCTTGCTGTTAACAAGCTTAGCGTTGATAGAAGCCTCGAAACCGATGTTCTCCATCTCACCACCATTGCTCCAGTATGTACCCATACCTGTTACATACTTATAAGTCTTGTTAACGATGAGGTCTTTTGTAGTAGCCTTGTAAGCGTCGAATGAGAGAGCTACGCGGTCGTTAAGGAGGATAGCGTCCAAACCTACGTTTACACGCTCAGTTGTCTCCCATTTGATACCGTCGTTCTCTACGTTACCGAGCTCGAGACCCATCTGTGCAGAGTTGTACTTAACAGCCTGCAAGTAGCTCTGAGCTGCGTAGTAGTCGATAGCGTCGTTACCTACAGCGTCGAAACCTGCGCGGAGCTTCAAAGAGTTGATGCCGGGAACGTTGAACCATGACTCAGAAGATGCCAACCAAGCAGCCTGCAATGAGGGGAATACGCCCCATTTAACGCCACCGAAGTCAACACCACCCTCGGCTTTCTTACCGAAGCGTGAAGATGTCTCCATTGATACAGTACCCTGCAAGAAGTAACGTGTAAGGTAGTTGTAGTCTGCGTTCAAGTACCAAGCCATGTTCTTCCACTGGTTGTTGTCACCGTCTACCTTAAGGTCGGGGAAGTCCTTCTTGATGTTTACGCTGTTGTCGTTAGAAGAGTTGTTTGCAGAAAGGAAGTTACCGTCGATTCTGAAGTTAGTGTAACGGAAACCACCGATTACGTCAAAGTTGTGTGCACCGAAAGACTTCTTCCAAGAGAGACGTGTGTCGCTGGTGATAGAAGACTCTTTACCGAAGTATGATGCAAGAGAGTTACCAATCTTGTGGCCGAGACCCTCTACATAGAAGTGATATGTAGTGTTGTTAGAGTCTGAACCATAGGGGAGGTAGTATTTCTCGCTCATGCGGTGCAATGAGTAGTTGAAGAGCTCGCTGATCTTAAAGTCGCCCAATGTGTACTCGGGAGCAACGCTCAATGTGAACTGTGTGTACTCCTGGAAGTTCTTGTTCTCGCCACGACCCTTAGCAAGGATTGTAAGGGGGTTGTAGTAAGAAGACTTTCCGGCTGCGTTGATACCCTCGCCACCAAGCATCAATGCCTCGTATGCGAAAATATCTGAATCGTCGATTGTACCAGTCTTAACACCCATACGAGAGAACTTGTAGGGGCTGAGGAAGGGAGCCTTGATCATTGAGAGGAAACCTATTGAAGAGATAGGAGCATTCTCGTAATCGATGGGGGCACCGTCGTCGAGCAATGAACGCTGAACACGGCTGTAACCGATATCGAAGCGTGTGTTGAAGTTCTTCGCCAATACGATGTCAGAGTTGAAGCGGATGTTCAAGCGGTTGAAATCGTTTGATTCCAATGCGCTCTCGGCGTTTGTGTAACCGAGTGAGAAGTTGTACATAGCAATCTCGTCACCACCCTCTACGTTAACCTTGTAGTTCTGGGTAACTGCCTCGCGATATACATAATCCGACCAGTCTGTCTCGTTGTGATACATGTTGTAGTACATGTAGTCGGGGTTGCTCTGCAAGAAGGGGAGCTTAGACATCTTAGTGTTTGTCAAAGTACCCACCATCTCATTGGCATATGTACGGAACTGCTCGGCGTTCATCATGTCGGGGAGGTTGGGAGTAAGTGTCACACCACCGTAGAGGTTAGCGGTGATGCGGGTAGCCATACTCTTACCACGCTTTGTAGTGATGAGAAGAACACCGTTAGCTGCACGTGCACCATAGAGAGCTGTTGCATTCTTGAGTACGCGAACATCGTCGATATCGTTGATGTCAATTGCCGAGAGAATGTTGTTGTATGCACCCATGTGGATAGCACCTGTGTTCTCCTGCAAGTCGTAGATAACGCCGTCCACTACAACCAGAGGCTGTGTGTTTGCGTTGATTGAGTTGATACCGCGGATGAACATCGCTGCACCAATGGCAGGAGCACCCGAACGTGTGATTGAACGTACATCTGCACCGAGGTTGTTAGCAATCTCGCCGTCAACTGTCAACGCGGGGCCGTAGCCGATTGTTGCGTTGTTGGTTGCTGTGATTACGATATCCTCGTTGTACTTTGTGCTGAACTTGTCTGTGTAGATATAAACGTCGATAACGTCGTTATCCTGTACGGGACGCTGAACGAGAGCGTAACCGGGAGTAGAGAAGTTGAGCAGAGTAACATATGAGGGGATATTCAAAGTATACTTACCCTCAGAGTTTGTCATGGTTGTGACGTTGCTGTGACCTGTACCCTGTACGCGAACACCGGGCAGAGGCTCTTTTGTTGCAGCATCATACACAACACCTGTGATTTTACGTGCCGCAACAATTTCGGCTGCAGCGTTGTTAGCTTTAGCTGAAACGCTATCGTTCGCTACCATAGCGGAAACTGTGGCGGTTGATGACATTAGCACTGCCAACGTCACCATTGCTTGCATAATTTGTCGCATATACATAGTTGATTTTTTAATTTTCATACTCTTGATAATACATTACTCCGCATCATTTTCAACAGGCTCCAAGATAACGAGGTCTACGCGCAACTTACGATCGTAAATTGCATCCCAGCTATCCTGGCGTTTCACTGCATTCTTAACCTCAAGAGTAACAGTAAACATATCCTTAGACAATCCGTACTCGCAGCAGGGGAACTTAATCTTCTGGCGAATTGAAGGATCTTTAGAGTCGCAAATCCAAACTGTATCGATGCCGGCAGGATTGTTCTCGAGGCCTGATGCACTTGCAAACTTAGCCTTGGGTTTACCATCGCTACCCTCTTTACCCTCGTTTGCTGACAATGTGAGGTCGAGCAAGTTGGGCTTAGACAACTGGTGAGCAGCTGAATCTTTTGATGCAACGTGTGCGGGAACTACAACAACACCTACATAGTAGCTTCCTGAGAGTACCTCGGGAATTGTCCATGTCAATGACTGGTTAGAAGATTTTGAAAGACCCTCGAGCTCAACATAAATGAGGTTGTTCTCTCTGTTAGCCGAGTCGATTGTGTGGTGAAGGTCGTACTTAGAAACGATCTTTGTTACGTGACCTGTCTCCTTACCTGACTTTGTAAAGCCGGTGTTTGCACCACCGTAAGTCTTACCCTGATATGCAGAGTTCTCGGCCTCTACCTTGATTGTATCCTGCCACAAGTAGAAGGGGCTGAAGTTGAAGTTGTCCTTCAGGTAGTATGTACCGTTTGACAACACAGCGCTGTCGATAACGCCATCCATAAGATCGCTCTTGGCAAAGAGACGACGCTTGCCACCTCTGTATGTAGACAACAATGAGTCGCGTACTGCAACTGTTACGTGGCCTACACCGGGAGTGGGCTGGTCGTTGTTGCTGAATACCATGTGGTTGAGGAGAGCCTTGCGAGCATAGTAACGGCACAAAGAGTCGTTATCTGCCTTCGCTGCTGCATAGTCAGCATCAGAGATCTTGCTGGTCTTGGGAGTGTGAATCTTGTAAAGGGTCTCAATCTCGGGTACGATTGCGTTCCATACATTGTTGCTGGGTACAAATACGAGGTAAGATGAGTCCTCTTTAGAGATGTCACCGAAACCTGCAGTGGTCTTGTCACCGTAGGTCTTGAGCCACTGGTTAGAGTTTGTAAATACTGAGTCGACGTAAGTCTTGTCACCATTCACTGTGGGACCCTCGATACTCAAGTTGGGATCGAACTCGCTCAAGTTGAATGAGTAGAGGAACTGTGCAACGCTATCGGCACCTGCTGCATCCTCGATGTACTCCCAGATGTTGGGCAAGTACTCGATTGAACGGCCAATCTTGTGGATGATACCGTTTGATACGCGGATGTTCTTCTCTGTGATGTTGATTCCGTCGAATGTGTATGCGTACTCTTTGCTGATTGAGTCGTATGCACCTACGAAAGGTACCATCTTCTGGTTGAGGAGAAGGATGAAGTTATCCTCGTCCAACACACCCGAAGCGTTCTTCAAGTAGTCAGCTACGTGTGAGCCGATGAAGCGAGCAAACACTTTGTCGCGGTCGGGCTTTTTACCGTTCTCGTCGGTAGCAAGCATCTGCAACCATTTCTCCTTGTCGAATGAATCATCTACGGGAGCCCACAAAGTGTAGACACGAGACTGATTGAACAATGAATCGGCGAAATTCACAAGATTACCGTACTTATCGACGATATTCATTGAGTCCAATACTGCGCAAAAATCTTCGAGGTCTTTATCCTCTCTGATTTTGTCCAGGATAGATGTCTTAGCGGCATTAGTGCCATTGTCACTGTAATGGTCGTCCCATTCTTCGGTGCAGGCAGTGTTTATGAACAGTGCACTCAATATGGCGACAGCCATCGACATTCCATGTTTCAATTTTCTATTCATATTATTTATAATTTAATTTATTCGTAAAATCAGAATCGATCTTCGGGCTTGGTCGGGTCGGAAATGACAGACTTGGGAACAATCTCGAAGTAGTCGTGCTGTCCCTGAGTACTTTTATCACCATCGTCACGCACATTCTTCATGCGGAACCAGTGCTCGCCGGGTGTCAAAGTGAACATTCCAAGCACATAACGCATGGGGATACTCGTTTCGCGTGTCTCCTTGTTACTAGCTACCCTGAAAGAGGCAGGAGCCTTCATCCAGTTACGGTTGTGCATTTCCTTGTCGTTCTCAGAAATAGCTTGTTCGTCACCATCAAACTTGCTATCGGGTATAAATCCGATAAACTCTTCTGTGTCGGTACTGCTTCTAAGGTCTACGGGGATACCTGCGGGTTTTCCGTCTATGTAGAACTGAACCACACTACGGTTGGGGTAACGTGAATAACCGAAACGCATCTCGTATGTTCCGGGAGGAACCGAGGGCATAAGGTATTCTATGTCGAACATTGCAGATGCGAGCATTTCATCACCCTGATAGTTGTACCATCCATTGCGGCCGCTCAAGTAGAAGTTGTCACTATCCTTGGAGCGGAACTTTGCACGTGCAAGATAGCCATCGGGTATCTGAAATACGTCCACCGTCTGTCCCTGGTAGTCGAACCAACGGATGTTGTTGTTGGTAAGCTCGGAGAACCACGATGAAAAGTCCCAACGCATGCGCTCGTTAAGTACGTTACCTGCCATCTCAGCCTCGTTGTAGACAAGGATTTTGTTGATGGGGTGCAAACGTCCGTTAAGAGCCTCGTCCTTGAAGTCGGGCATATACTCAAGAATCATATTGGGAGAGTATACAATAACGTTGAGGTGCTTGCGCATCTTTTCGTTATAGAACTTCTTTCCTTTATTCTGAGCATAGTTGATTACAACGTCTGTGTTGTACTCTGCGCTTGTCAAGGGGCGTGTAACCTTAATAAGGGTATGTGACAACTTTGTATCGAAGTAGTCGCTACGGTCGAACTGCGATCCGTACATCATACTCTCACTATCGTAGTTACTCTTGTAGTTTTCCATGATGAATCCACCGGGGCCTGTTCCGCTTGCATACTGCAACTGACGGTCGAGGATGTGATAAGCAACGAACTTGTACACAGCATTATTGGGGCTTGTAAAGTCGTTTTTATCCTCTGTGCCGTACCACTCGTAGCATGCTTCTATAAGTGCATTCTCGTTGGGGTAACCCTGCTCGATGAAAATAGAGTCGGGCTCTACCAACATTGTGTACTTGAACTTACGTGCAGTAGGATAATATACCTTGTGATGAGTATTGTTCTTTGCATAGTACGAAGTAGATGCCGTTCCAGCAAGATGACTGTTTGCGTATTCAAAATCTTCTACCAAACGCATTGTAGAGTCGAGACCTGTCATTTCGATAAGTTTCGTCCAAATACCGAAGTATTTTGTCTGCGAAACAAGAAGGTCGGGCAATAATGCGGTAGAGGGGTTGAGCACTGCGTCTACAGTCTGCACAATACCATTCTCAACCTTCTGGTCAAGAACAATGATTCTTGAGTTGTAGTTGAGCAAGGGATAAACAGCACCGGTCGTGTCGTTCACCATATATGTCATAGTGATGAAACGATCGTTCATGTTAGGAGAGGGGAATGAGCCTTCGGTGAGGTCAACAGTCATATAGCTTCTTTCGAGCACATGATTCTTGACAATCTCGGTACACATAGAGTCGGAGAGGTCCTCCAAAATGGGGCTGTGTACACCTGTATCGCGGAAATCCTTGAGTTCAAGAGTACCCTCTTCGAGAGCCTTCATGTCGGCTACCCATTTCTCGTACTGCTGTTTCAAATAGTTCTCGATGGCACTGTTGGTGGGCGCGAAACATGTGTACTGTCCATATGTTGACAGGAGGTTACGCGCTGTTGCAACATTACTATAGTCTGTATCGGCTGTTATTTTACCGATATAGGCATTATCGAGAATGTATAAGAAATTACTGAAAGTTTCCGATCGATTCTCAAGGTAGTCGATGACCGTCTCACCGGTAAATGTGTAACGGTTGGACTGGTCAATGTCCTCTGTACAGCATGTGAAGCAGAGAGCTACACACACTGCAAGAGCAACAATAGACTTGTTGAGAACAATTACCAATATGTTCTTATTATTAAACATTACTTTCGTATTTACTATTCATTAATATTTATCCTCGGGTTTTGTGGGATCCGAGAGCACTGACTTGGGAACCATTTCGAAGTAGTTGTGCATGAACTCACTTGAACTGTTACCCATTACGTTTTTGAAACGAATCCAGTGATCGCCCTCGGAGATCGCTACTGTACCAAGAATTATACGTGCCGAGTTGTATGCGTCACGCAGATTGGTCTTACCGCTGTTTACAAATGCCGAGGCGGGGCCCTTCATGAAGCCTCTGTTACGACGTGCTTTGTCGTCGGCTTCGATAAGGTCGGGGTCGCCCTGCAACTCTGTGCCGCTATCCTTCTTGAAGGCGAAACGCTCGGCTACAAGGTCGCTACCTTTCTCTGTACGGAGGTCGATGGGAATACCTGTAACCTTACCATCAATGTAGGTCTGCGCAACTCCACGTGTGTCGCAAAGACATGTTCCGAGACGAAGCTCGTATGTTCCTGCGGGAACGTGGGGGATGCGGTACTCAAAGTCGTACTCACCAGAGGTGATGATCTCGTCGCCCTGATAGTCGGCCCATGAGCCCTCGCTACCGCTGTGGGGGTAGAGGTAGTACATGCTGCTACCCTCGGCGCGGAAACGGATACGTTTACAGTAACCTTCGGGGATGCGGTAGTAACACCATGACATATTGTCTGTACCCTCGGTCCAACGAACGCTGTTGTTTGTAAGCTCGGGGAAGAATGACATGAAGTTCCAACGCATGCGCTCGTTAAGGATGTTACCCTTCATTTCGTCGTTGTTGTAGACGAGGATTCCGCTAACGGGGTGAATCATGGCATTGGTTGCCTCTTGTTTGAACTCAAAGTCGCCACCAACAAGTTCTTTGAACTCGGCTACGGGAAGCACGCGGATGTTGATGTGCTTGAGAAGCTCTTTGTTCATACATGTAGCTCCCTTGTTCTGACCATAGTTAAGTACAATCTGACCGGTGAGTGCGGGGTTAGCCGATGCTGCGTAAGGCTTTGTACATTTAATGGGCTTACCATTACCGAGAAGCGTCTCGAAGTAGTCGTAACGGTCCATACCTTTGGTTGCACCGTTTGCCTGCTCAGAATCGAAAGAACCAATCTTGATGTTGTCCTGTACGAAACCTCCACTATACTGCAACTGACGGTCGATAACATGGTAGGCCATCATACGATACAAGGGGTTGTTGGGGCTTGTAAAGTCGTCGTAATCGGCCTGTGTTGTAGGCTCGTGATACTTTTCGCCGTACCATTTGTTGGCAAAGCTTACCAAACTGTTGGGGCCGTCGTCGAAGCTCTCGATACCATACTGTGCTAATACCTTATCGGGAATTGCAAGGATAGTGTACTTGATATAGTGTGTATCGGGAACTTTTGCAATGTCGATACCATTACCCTTCTGCCACTCGCGCTGCTTTTTCTCGCCATAGATGATACCCGTTTTCTCCATGTCGTATGAAGTCTCGCGGATACGTTTGTCGAGCTCGGTTGCGAAAAGCGCTCTTGAGAACAATGAGAAGATACTGTCCTCGTAGCTCTTTATAAGGTCGGGGCCGAGCGCTGTTGAGGGGCTGAGCACACGGTCGAGAACCTGAACAACACCATTCTCTACGTCGTAGTCCTGAACGATACATGTTGATGCGTCGTTGAGCTTGAGACGTACAGTACCACTGAGCGAATCGACAACTACGAAACGGTAAGTGATGTAACGGTCGTTCATATTGGGCTTACCGAATGCACCTTCTGTCAATTGGAATGTGTGGTAAGTCTCGTTCTCGATAATATGGTTCTTGGCAATCTCGGTACATTTAGCGAGTGTCAAGTCCTCGAAATAGGGCGAGTGAACACCGGTATCCTGGAATTCATCGGGGTCCATTTCGCCATTCGCAACGGCAGTACTGTCAGCAATCCATTTCTCGTACTGCTCTACAACGTAGAGGCGGATGGCGCTGTCAGTGGGAGCGAAACATGTGTAACGTCCGTACGAAGCCAACAAGTGCTTGATAGAGCCTGCAGACTCACGTCCGATAGTGGCTTTACCTAATATTGTAAGAAAATCGCCAAATGAGTCGGAACGGTTCTCGAGGTAGTCGACGATGGTCTCACCTGTAAATGTGTAACGGTTAGACTGGTCGACATCCTCGGTACATCCCTGCGCTAAAAAGCCTACGAGGCACAAGGCGCAAACAGCAATTGCTCCTACAAATTTCTTGTATTTATTCGTAAAAATCATATAATTCTCTTTTAACATTTACATAATATCCAAATGCGTTATTTGGTATTATGCTCGACCGGGGAAGCCCCCGGTCGAGGCTGTTTTTTAGTTCTGTTCGATTGATGAATTACGTTCAAAAGCAGGGTTCTGCTTGAGCAACGGGTTCAACTTAAGCTCTGACTCGTAGATGGGGCAGAAGAGAGAGTTGATTGAAGACATCTTACTCTGAACGGCACCTGTATTGCTATCGAGCTTCTTGATTATGAGGTCGAGGATGTTCTTTGTGCTGTTCTCGATGAGAGCTTTCTGAACAAGGTCGTACCAACGTTTACCCTCGAATGAGAGCTCGCGGAGACGCTCGTCGAGAACGAGCTTCTTCATAAGATCCTGTGTCATCCACTCTTTGGGATCGATAGAGTCGCGCTCTGTTGTGAGGTTACGCTTGTTGACAGCCTGTACAAGCTGGAGTGCGAGGTTGTGGTCGCTGTTGGGTGTTGTAGCGTCGCCATTCTCGTAACGGTAAGCGTAAGCTGTAGCCTTCATAAGCAATACGTCTGTCTTGCGGTAGAAGATCCAGTCTGACATGTTCTGACCTGAAGGATACCATGTGGGTGCGTTTGCTGTGGGAGCACCTGTCTTCACTGTGTACTTTGTGATTGTGTACTCGGCCTTGTCATCCTGCTTGCCCTTTACTGCACTTGTGAAAGTGTACCAACGCTGGTCGCTGGTCTCGTAGAGGTCAACCATGATGGGAGCCTTAGAGGGTACAAGGTAAGAACCTGAAGACTTGTCGTATCCGTAGAAGTCGTTAACAGCACTGTTGTAGTTGTTGCTGTTGAAGTCGAGCTGGAAGATAACCTCGTTTGAAGTCATGTAACCATCGCGGTTGAACTCTCTACCACAGAAGATCTCGTCGTAAGTTGTGGGGTAGGTCTTCTCCATGGGGTTGTTAACACCAAGGAAGAAGGGGTTTGTGAGAGTGTCAAGACCGGTCATGCTCTTGTTCTTGTCCTCGTAGTTCTTGATAATCTGACGTTTCATGGGCAGAATAACAGAGTCGCAATTCTCGATTACCATTGTGTAGTAGTCGTTTGCGGGACGGATGTTAGCACCTGCGGGGAGGTTGGGATCGTTGGGAGCCCACTGTGCAAATGCTGCACGCCACAAGTTAACGTCGGCCATCATTGCATATACTGCGTTCTTTGTGATGCGAGCATAGTTTCTTGCATCCTCTGACCAACCACCGGTCTTCATACAGAGCTTAGATGCACGCTCAAGGTCGGCATAAACGCTGTCGAGAGCCTCGTAGGGAGAGTACTGAGGATAAATCATCTCCTGCTCGTCGGCATCCATTGCCACGAATGACATGGGGATGTCGCGGAAAGAACGTACGAGTGTAAAGTGGCAGAGAGCACGCATTGCGTAAGCCTCACCCAAGATTACCTCGAGGTCACCCTGTGTAAAGTCGGGGTCCTCCTCCAATACGCCGGGAGCATACTGGATGAGCATGTTACAGTAGTTGATTGTCTTGTAGAAGTGCTCCCACTTGAAGTAGCTGTTTGTCTCGAGAAGGTTAGCCTCTACAATGTATTTAAGGTCGTTCGATGCACCTGAACGGGGGATAATGTTGTCGGCACGAAGCTCGCCCCACACCATCATACGTTTGATGACATCGCTGTTTGCCATACTGTTATAACAGGTCGCCAACATACCATTGACGTCCTCTGCGGTTTTCCAATAGTTCTCCAAGATAACGGAGTTTGTGGGATAGATGGTCAAGTAGTCCGTACACGATGTCATCATTGATGAGCATCCGAGGGCAACTGCCATAACCGCTGAACCAATTATATTTTTAATTTTTCTCATAATTTACAAATATTAGAATCCAACAGAAAGACCGAGTGTGTACGAACGTGAACGAGGTGTCTTAGCTCCATCCTCGGCGCGTCCCCATGAACCCGGAGAAATCTCGGGGTCGAGACCTGTATACTTGGTCCAGAAACAGAGGTTGTCGGCTGATGCGTAAACGTTCAATGAGTTCAAGCCGTAACGTTTCAACCAGCTGGGCTCGAAGTTGTAGGTGAGCTGCAAGAATGAGAGACGGATGTATGAAGCGTCCTCAACGTAGCGGCTGCTACCCAACCAGTTGTAACCTGCTGAGCGGAGTGCGCGGGGAATCTCTGTCATGTCACCCTCTTTACGCCAGCGCCAGTTAACTGCGATACTCTGGTTGTTTGTGGTGTACATGTTCTCAACACCCATACGTGCTTTGTTCATTACGTCCACGTCGTAACGGTAAGTGAAGTTGGCTTTCAATGTCAAACGTTTGTAGTTGAATGTCAAGCCGAAACCACCCTGTGCCTTGGGGTTAGAGTTGCCAAGGTAAACGAGGTCGAGCTCGTTGATGTTACCGTCGAAGTTGATATCCTCGTAGATAGCGTCACCACCCTTGAAGTAGTACTGGGGTTTGCCATCCTCTGTGTCGTAGTTGAATACAATCTGCTTGGGTTTACCATCGGCGTTGTAAACTACGTTACCCTCTGAGTCGCGAACGATAGGACATGACCAACGCTCGGGGTTGTTGGGGTATTTCTGCTGCTGCTCGAGAGCCTTCTCGTAGTTGCGGTAGCTGTAACGGTAAACGCCTTTGTAACGGAAACCGTAGATTGAACCCAAGGGGTTACCTACCTGAATACGACCGAGGTAGTTACCGTTGGGGCTGTTGAAGTCGTAGTCGGGGTTGTTGTTGTCGAGGACTGATTTCTCCATCTCAACAACCTCGTTGAAGTTCTGACCGATGTTGAAGTATGCACTCATTGTGAAGTCCTTAGCCAACTTAACCTTTGATGTGCTGATGTTCAACTCCCAACCTCTGTTGCGAAGAGCACCTGTGTTCTTGTAACGGAGTGAGGTGTAACCTGTTGTTGAGGGGATGCTGTAGTTTGACATCAACTGGTCGTCTGTGGTGTTGTCGTAGTAGTTGAGCGCACCGCTGATGAGACCGTCGAAGAACTCGATATCAGATCCGAGGTTGAACTCTTTCTTCTGCTCCCAACGGAGTGTTGTAAGACGCATACCACCGGGAACGAATGAACCTACACCAAGGTAGCTTGAACCGGGAGAGTATGTTGAGTACATGAGGTAGTCCTGACCGGGAGCCGAACCTGACCAACCGTAACCGGGACGGATTGACAACATGCTGAGCCATTTCTCTGACCACTTCATCCAGGGCTCGTCGCTGATGTTCCAACGTCCTGAGATAGCGGGGAAGAAGCCCCATTTCTGGTCGGCACCGAACTTGGTGTTACCCTCGGCACGCAATGTGAAGCCGAGTGAGTATTTTGACTTGTATGAGTAGTGGCTCTGGTAAGCAAATGACATTGAACGCCACTCGCCTGTAGAGGTACCTGCGTCATCGAGTTTAGAACCGATGGTTGTAGAGGTGATGTTTCCTGTGGGAAGACCGTAAGTTGTCTCTGTCTGCTCAGAGTTTGTACCTGAGTAGAGCTCGTACTGTGCGGTCATTGTAAGGAAGTGATCGCTGTTGTTGAAGTGGGGTGTGAAGATAAGGTTGTGACGTGTGGTGAACTGCAATGACTTGTAGTCGCGCATGTATGAACGGTTCACGTTTGTATCCTGCCAACCTGTTGTCACAAGTGCCGAGGGAAGGAATGATGTCTCGGTGTATGTGCTGGCGTTCATGTTAACCATTGCACGGTACTTCAACTGTGTCTCGTCGTCCTCGAGGCCAAGGAGGTTGTACTCCAACTGCAACTGAGGAGTGATTGTGTATGACTCCTGGTCGTTGCGTGCAAGATAAGCAAGACCCACGGGGTTCTTCATGCTTTTCTGGTTGCCGTTGAAGTAGTCGGTACCACCACCGGCGTTGTTAAGCATCTGATAGTACTCGTCTGTGGGAATACCATGTGAAATGCCGTTCTCGTCGAATACCTGATTCTGGTAGTAGATTGACATGTTAGGCATAATCACCTGTGCGATATCGAGAAGACCTGAATAGTTCTTTCTGTTATCTGTGTAAGAGAAAGAGAAGTCAGATACAACCTTGATACGGTCTGATACATAGTAGTCGAGAGCCATTGTTGTGGTGAAACGGTCGAGCAACTGACGGATAATTGTACCTGTCTCGTTGTAGTAACCTCCTGAGATACGGAATGTAGCTTTCTCACCACCACCGGTAAGAGAGATGTTGTGCTCGTTGGTGTAACCGTGTTTAGAAACTGCGTTTACCCAATCGGTGTTCTCGTTGTAGTTCTCGTACTCTGCAAAGTCGATGTTGTAGTTCAACTCATCCACAGCTGAATAGTGGTTGCTCTGGCTGGGGTTGAAGTATGCCTCTTTAAGCATCATAGTGTAGTCGTCACCATTCAAAAGGTTAAGACCGTTGGGAATCCATTTGTCTTTGAAACGGAAGCTATAGTTCAAACGTGTCTTACCACGTGATCCACGCTTTGTCTTAATCTTGATGACACCGTTAGCACCGCGTGAACCCCAGATAGCACAAGCAGAAGCATCTTTCAATACCTCGATTGACTCGATATCCTCGGGGTTAACGGTAAGCAACTGTGCGAATGTCTCTTCGTTGGCATCCTCGAATGAGAACTGCTCACCTGTGGGCATTTCGAAGATGTTGTCGTTCACCACGATAAGGGGCTCAGCGTTACCGTTGATTGAAGAGGTACCACGCAAACGCATTGTTGTACCCGAACCAAGGTCACCAGAGTTGAAGGTAATGTCAAGACCCGCAATCTGTCCCTGAAGTGCCTCGTCGACAGACGCGAATGAGAGACCCTCCATTTCGCTCATGTTGAACTTCTGTGTAGCCTGAGAAACCTCGCGTGAGAGAATGTCGAGAGCACCCGACTGTGTACGGGGCTTAGCTGTAATCTCGACCTCCTGAAGCTGGTTGTCCTCCTGCATCTTAACATTGAACACGGTACGTGAACCGATTTCGAGAGTCATTGTCTTATATCCGATATAAGAGATCTCGAGTCGGTTACTTGTATTCTTTACAACCATAGAGAAGTTACCCTCCATATCGGTTACGGCAGCCTCGATAATACGGTTGGTCTTGTCACGCTCGGTAACGTTTACCATCATAAGCGGACCTTCGGAATCACTGGAGATGTTTCCGGAAATTCTCGCACTCTTCTGTGCAAAGGCTGTGCCTACGCAGCAACAGAGAAGGAGAAACAATAAATGTTTTATCTTTATCATAGCAATTATTTCTTTGCTTATTACTTAATTTCTACACCTTTCTCGTTAACGAAGGTTCCGTCGGGAAGTACTGTTACAAGTGAGTCGGGAGATACATTGCCGAGTGTGTCTACACTAAGGGGCTGGAGGTTAGTCCAGAGGAAACGTATCTTGTTCTCGCCTGTACCGAGTGTGTCGATGAGGAAACCTGTGTCGGTGATAAGAATCTTGGCTGTGTCACCGAGGAGGATGTAATCCTCTTTCACGAACTTGCTTTCAGCAGTTGCAAGGTCTTTCATCAAATAACCTGTCTTCTGATAGATTTCGCCGTCGGCTGTGTTCATCATGAAGGCCTTAGCCTGACCGATGGTGTACTCTTTCTCGGCGTAAACGATAGAGTCGTTAGCCTCGATGTAGTTTGTGGGAACTGCGATGTTGATCTTGTCTACGATCTCACCGTCCTTAGCGAAGCGGCGGAACTTGCCATCGTAACCGAACATTCCCCTGTTGTAGAGAACTTTATCGATGCTGTGAACAACTGCAAATGAAGATGTTGCGATGTCGGGGTTACCCATTGTGGGGTCGCCTGTGAGCAAGAGGTCACGTGTGAGAACGTTCCATGTCTTACCCTCTTTACCGCTCTCGTTCTTAACTGATGCGATGTTGCTGAGACCGTCCTTAATTGTGATTGTTCCGTTGTCTGACTTGATGAGAAGGTCGTAGAAACGTCCTGTCTGGTCGTCGATTGCTGCTGTCTCGTAACGGATGCTGTCGTACTTAACGTTTGCAGAAACAACTGAGAAGGGAAGCTTGTCTACCATCACTGAGTTATCCTGGAAGTGGTAACGTGCGAACTTGTTCACCAAACGAATCATTGAAGCTGCACGACCGTAGTTGCCTGCCTCTACCTCGGCCAAGATGTCGTCGAGCTGGGGAAGACCGTTGTCGTAAGCCTGCTGCAATGCGCTTGCCTGGGGAACGTATACTGTGTAGTGGTATGTGCTGAAGAAGGGAACTGCCTCGTCCAATGCATACTGACCGCTTACTGTGGGAGCGAATACGCGGTAACGGTTGATAGAGTCGAGAAGTGCCTCTTTCTCTTCGGTTTCAGCCTCGTCGAGGTCGAAGATTGTTCCGTACATCTCTGTGTATGAGAGTGCTGAACAGAGCTTGTAGAACTCGTAGAAGGGATTCTCCTCTGTGTTGTCAGAGAGGTAAGAGCTGATTGAACGTGTGGGAGGTGAAACTACACCTGACTTGTAAACCTCGTCCTTAGACTCTGTACAGTATGTAACACCGTTCTTCTCCTGGTAACGACCGATACCCTTGATGGTTACGTTTACGTCGCGACCGAGCTTGTTAGACATCTCAAGCTGCTCACCACCCTGGAACTTAACTGTTCCGTCGGCCTCTTTTACACATTTGATTGTACCGTAGCCCTTAGAGAGGAAGTACTCGTTCTCGGTATTCTCTACCTCGTCTACGATGATGAAGTACTCCATGAGGTCCTGAAGACGGTTTTTGAGCTTAGGATCAGCAGCAACGTCGCTGATAGCCTTTGTGGGAGCGTAGTTTGTCTCCAATGTATCCATGAGCTCGTATGTCTCGGGGTTGTACTCCATCTTAGTGTAGATTACACCCTCTGTATCCTTCTCATTGATTTTACCCATTCCGAGTACCCATGCTGTGGGCTGAGTAGATTTCAATGTTGTGGGGTCGTAGTATACGAAGCAAGAGTCCTCGGGAACGATGAAGCTGAACTTAGAGTCCATAGCCAAGAGGTAGGCCTCGTACTCAAGGTCAAGAATCATACGTTTCATGATACGCATGTTTGTCAACACGTAGGGAGGAGCCATTACTGACTGATACAACGCGGGACCGAATACATTATTTAATATATATATAATACCGTTGTTAGCGATGATACAATCCTCTACGTCAGATACCTGAAGACCCATTTCGTCGCGGGCGTCATTCTTAACCTTGTCGAAGTTGCTGGGGATTGTCTGTACGAATGAGATGTGCATCAAGTTATCGAGGAACGCCTTGAGTACGTCCAAGCCGATGCTGTCGAGACAGGGAGCCATAGCCTCGGCGTACCAATCGTCGCCGGTCTTGAGTGACTCGTCCAACTTCAATACGTCGTCGGGGTTAGAGAACTCCTCAACGATTGAAGAACCTACACCGTAGGGGCGTGACTGTACCTTCTTGCCATCCTCGTCTGTAACGTAGTTAGCAGCGATGATGTCGGGGTTCTGGAAGCGCTCGGGAGCGAAGAAACGGTACACCATTTCGTCGTTGGGAACGAGCATAGCTGCCATATCCTTCTGCAAGCCGTTACCGCCATTGTACTGAGCATCTCCCGGATCGTAACGGAGGTAGTCGTCAGTACCGAATGATTTCTTTGTAGCTTTGTCTTTTGTACCGTTCTCACCGGGTGTGTAGTAATCTTTTGCGTTTGAAAGAGCATACTTCAAAAGATATACGTTCTCGTTATCCTCGGGTTTGTTCTCGTGGTACAAAGCGTTGAACTGCGATGTGAGTGAAGCGTCGTACTCGAGGTAAGCGAAACGGTCGAGCATGCGGCTGAAGAGCTTTGTGTTCTTTGTCTCGCGGAGCACCTGTGCCATGTTTGAGGGGGGCACGAGTACGTCGTCCATACGATAGAGGTAACCGTTCTTACATGTGATTGTCAATGTATCGTCAGAAAGGTCGCCGTATGATACGTCGCTGGTAAGAATTTTGTTACCGAAGACGAAAGCCTCAGTTCCTGTACGGGTCTTGCCCTGACGCTGGAACATTACGGTGAAGTCCTCGTCCTGAATGTTATTGGTTCTTACAAACTCGTAGAGGAAGTGAACCATCATGGGGTTTTTGCTACCAATGGCAATGCGGATGCTGTCACCCTCGAGGTACTCCTCCCAAAGCTTGAAGCTGGGGTTGTTCTGGGGGAAGCGCAAGCCCTGTGTAGTTGAATTAGCCGAGAACAAGGGCACAGAGTCGAACAATGTAGCCGATGTCTCGCGACGCATACAGTCACCACCCAACTGCTCAACGTTGGGATCTACGGTGGTTGCTGCCATCATGTCAAGAAGATAAGCATTCTTCAACATTGCGTTGTAGAGCAATACTTTCTTCTGGCGGAAGGTGAAATCCTCGTAAGATTTTACACCCCAAGAGTTCTCCTCGTAGAATCTCTCGAACGCCGCGTCATCGGCAATGAAGAGGGTTCTACTACCTGTACGTGAAAGAATGTCCTTCTCGCCCAAATCGTCGATAAGTCTCACGTAGTTGTTGTAAGTGTGACCGGCGTTTCCTTCCTTGAGGAAATCGTAGATGCTGGCACCCAGCCAAGAAGGCTCGCTGTCGTCGTACTTGTACTCATCCAAGACGTCCTGACAAGACTGGAATAGGCCACCGGTAACAACCGCACACATCATGATAAGTGCGCAGCTAAATTTACTTAAGCAGTGTTTAAACATAAATAGAAATTTTATAAATAATTAAATTTTTTCAACATGCGTTTTCATCAAGCTATACTTTGGAGTATAGTCTATGTAATGTGCAAAAATAACTATTTATATTTAATGCTCAAATATTTTCTACAAATTTTCGCGTTTGGAGTCAAATTTTCACCTACGGTGGCTACATTTTGGGCATTTTTCACTCTCAATTTATGTAAAAGGGCAAAAAACGGCTATTTTATTTTTTAACACTTAAATGTTAAAATTTTAAGATTATTTTTAATTTGAGAGGGCCGCTCCGAGCGCAAAAAACTTTGAAAAATGTAGCGAAATTACCGTCCGCGACACGGGAAGACACACAAATAGCCGGCAGGATTCAAGAAAAATCGACACAAAATTTGGAGTAGAAAAAGTGCAATTACGACTTTCGGCGGAGGGTAAAAAGAGCGAGCGCATGCACAAAAAAAATAGCAGTCGCAGGATACAAAAAAGCGACCTTCCCGGACAAGGAAGGCCGCCGCTGCAAGCTGAATGATTACTTGCAATTCTTGGAATATGTAGCTTTCACAGCCTCGCCGGCGAGCACTTCGGCCGCCTGAACAGGAGTGAACTGCACGGGCTCAATCATGAATTCGGGACGGTTGTAAGACTTCTCGAAAAGGGTGTAGAAATCGGGCGAGCTCTGGGGCAACAGGAATGCCTTTGAGACGCTTCCATTAGCGCCTACGTGGGCAATATACACGCGAGTGTAGTTTCCATCGTCGCGACGGCTCGAGAACATCACCCATTTGCCGTTGCTGCTCCATGTGGGGTAGCTCTCGGAATCGTCGGAATTGGAGTCGGCAAGGGGTCGCGCCTCGCCTGTGGCGAGGTCGAGCATATAGATGTCAGCATCCTTGTGCCACACGTGGAAACAGCCATACTCGCCCAGCGCAAAGAGCATGTAACGGCCGTCGGGAGAGACACGCGGCAGCGTTGCACTCTTACCCATGCGCGAGGCCGCATAGAGTGTATCGGGCTCGCTGAATTCGTATGTCTCGGGATTCCAGCGACGTGCGAGAATATCGTATTTAACCTCTTCGTAACGAAGGATTTCCTCTTTTGTGACAGTGTTTGCAGTGTCCTGCACTTCGAAGTGGGCGCTGCAGTAGTAGAGGGTGCGTCCGTCGGCCGACCAGCAGGGGAAGACTTCGAGGTCGGTGGGGCCGTTGGAGATATGCGAAACGGTGTTGTTCACGGGGTTGTAAAGGATGAGGTCGCTGGCTGCGTCCTGCACCTCAATCTTATTGTGGTTGACCGTGTGGAACACCTGTCCGGTGCTGTTCACAGAGTATGCAACAACGTCGTAGACGGGGTTGAAAGAGGGGTAAACACCCGCCGAAATTGTGGAGTCGGTCTTGAGGTCGAGCTTGCTGAGCTTGCCATTGTGCACAAAGAGCGTTCCTCCAAGATATTGACGTGCATGGAATTGCATATTGTCGGTCTTGTAGTTCTTGTAGTGGTGGCAGTTGATACACTGTCCCTTCTGCTCGGTGGCGAGCAGCATATTGCAGTAGATAACCTCTTCGTCGTATGAGGTGAGGTCGCGCTGCATAATGTCGAGCTTCTCATAGGCCACATACGATGGGGGAATGAGGCGATAGGAGAGGTAGCGGTCGATGGAGTCGGGAGAGACATTCACAAAGAAGGGCTGATTCATGTACCATTTGCCCTCTTTCTCGAAATATGTGTCGATCTTTATCTTGCCCGCAACGGTGAACGAAGCGAGAAGCTCGCGCCATTCGTCGAGCGAGGGGGTGACTTTGCGTCCGGCGAGCAGAAGCTCTTTCTTGCCCACGGTGAAGCGTGTGAGGAAAGAGGTTGCCTCGTTCTCTTTAATCTCGAACGTCAAAGGAGCAATATTACAGGGGATTGTAACGCCTTTGTAGTCGGGGTAAATTTGGGGGAGTTTTTTCGACATCGCAGGCGAGTCGGGCAACGAGGGCGAGCACGAGGGCGCGCCGAGCATCGTCGCTGCTATCAACAGGAGTGTATATAGTGTTCTTTTCATGGTGGTTAATTACTTTTAATGTCACGTATAAAGAAATAGAAATACCAATAGGTGTCGCCAAAATCGTCCTTGAAATATGGCGCCATCTGCTCCTCGGTCATTCCTCGGTATTTTGATGTCAGCTTCGAGAAGTCGCGGAAGCGCTGTTCGATTTTTTTATCGAATTTAAACTTGGAAACATCGGCTCGGCGGTCGATATTGGCATATAGCAGCAGAGCCTCTTGATAGTGGGTGGGAATGCGCAACTGCTTGTGAGTATTCAGGTATTCGACAATCGCATTCCAGAAGAGCTGCGTATCCTTGCGTATGAGCGCGTGCATGAGCGATGCCTCGGCGCACACGGGCGTAGGCTTCACAAAGAGATTCGAAGTCATCTGGTTCAAAAGATAGGCCTCGACGTGCGATTCATCGACATCGAGCGTATCCCTGTACTTGAACATGAGACGGGGGAACGAGATTTCGGGAGCCTTGTCAGCCAACTTAATATTGTAAATCATTTTCTCGTATTTCTCGGCCCACGATGCATGGAAAAGAGTGTGCTTGAGAATCTCTACGTAGCGGCGCGCAGTCTTATACTGTCCCGAAGCAATCATCGAGCGCACAGCGTGCTTAAGATACTCAACCTTCCAGCCATACTCCACTGCATCCTCGACGCACCAGCGGTAGCAGAAGTTGAAACGGCCATATTGGTAATAGGCCATCTTACCACCCGTCTGCACGAGGCGCACGTTCATGGTAGACTCGGGAATAGCCGAGCCGTCGGGGTAGTGGAACATCTCCTCGCCCGCGCGACCCAGATGCAAAAGGGCTATATTTCTGTTCATCACAATGAGACGCGTGGGGGCACACGAGGTTTTTCCAAGTTCGGCCACACGCTCCCAATCTTCGTCCCACATTGCACGATGCTGTTTGAGCTCGGTAGTGAAGTTGGAGTCGCTGTACCAGAAGCCCCATGTTGCGAGCACAATAATCGCGCACAGAGCCGCCTGACACATTGTGTATCTGTCGGTTACCTTCTTACCCTCTACCCTATCGGAGAAGATTGCAAAGAGAACCATCGTGACGAAAAGCAGCACAAAGGGCATCCACAGCATCCACACACGCTTAATGTACCAAGCCTCGGTAGCAAGCGAGAATTGGTAGGCAGGAATGCCGGCCGCATACATCAGCGGCTGCGAGGTCGAAGTATAGAGGTTGCCGTAGGCAAGCGCGGGGAGCGCGCCCGCAAGGGCGAGCGACAGCAGCAGCAACGCCACGCGCGCTGCGATGTTTCCCTTGCCGCAGAGAGCCTGCAGAGCCATAAGGAAGGCACCCACAAGAGCATAGATTCCGAAGAACGGATAGCCGACAACCGACCACAGCGCCACAAAGATGAATTTCGCCCACATGGGGAGTTTTTTGCACGCCCACATTGCCAGAAGCACAAAAATGGTACCGACTACGGCAATATAGAAGAGTCCCTGCAGCTTATTGTAGTATATCCAATAGCCCATGAACATGTTGCTCGCCAGCAGGAAGACCACCGGCAGCAGAGCCGTCAGCGACCATCGGGCCGAGATTGCAAATACCTTGCGCACAAGGTAGTAGACTGCGAAGAGCAATGCAACGTAGATTGCAGCGCCAAGCGCAGGATAGTAGAAGAACTGTATGAGGAAACAGCCTATATAGGAGAGCAGTCCGGCGGGCGCCACCATCATCTCCTTGAAGAATTGCTCGGTGAAGAGGAAGAGCGAGAGGTCGTGTACACGGAAGAGCTGAGCCGACTCTAAAAATGCAAGCAACAGCCACACGACGGCAAAAAATGTCAACGTCAGTCGCTTGATAATCTTCTCCGAAAAGGAGAAAGATTTTTTGGGTTTCTGCGGCACCGCCTGCTCTACCCCTGCTTCGTTGGGATTGGTATTTTTCATATTTCTCTTTATTCTGCGCCGAAAGAGCGCATCTTTTTATGTTATTTTTAAGTTTCTCACAATGAATCAACAAAATTGCAACATTATTTTAAAAATTGCAACTGTTTGGTAATTTTTTTGAGAAAGGGCAGCCATATAAAAAACCGCACGAGGCCAAAAAGCCACGTGCGGTTAATATTCAAATTCGTTTATAGGGAATTACAATCGTGTGCAACGCGAGAGCAGACAGTGGTCGAGAATGGTCAGTGCAGCCATCGCCTCGACTACCGGCACCGCGCGAGGAACGACACAGGGGTCGTGACGTCCGCGAGCCGAAATTATCGTATCCCTGCCATCGACGCCCACCGTCGGTTGTTCGCAGAGGATGGTTGCCACGGGCTTGAACGCCACACGGAAATAGATATCCTGCCCGTTGGAAATGCCACCCTGAATGCCGCCGCTGTGGTTGGTGCGGGTGTTTATAGTGCCATTGTCGTCGAAGAAAATATCATTCTGCTGCGAGCCGCGACCCGTAACCGACGCAAAGCCGTCGCCATAATCGAAGCCTTTGGCTGCGTTTATGGTCATCATGGCTGCCGCGAGCGACGACGAGAGTTTGTTGTAGAGCGGCGCTCCGATGCCTGCGGGCACTCCCTTTGCAACGCACGTTACAATGCCGCCGATGGTGTCGCCGTCGCGCTTGACGTCGAGAATGAGACGCTCCATAGCCGCAGCCTTCTCGGCGTCGGGGCAACGAACGATATTCTCCTCGGCAAGTGCAAGGTTGTAGTCAGCGTAAGAGCCCTCGAGCCTGATGTCGCCCACCTGCGAGGTGTAGGCCTGCACGGTTATTCCCATCTGGGCAAGGGCGAGCTTACACAATGCTCCGGCGCAGACACGCACGGCTGTCTCGCGTGCCGACGAGCGGCCGCCGCCACGATGGTCGCGAATGCCATACTTCGCAGAGTATGTGTAGTCGGCGTGCGAGGGACGGAAGGCGTCGCGCAGATTGTCGTAGTCGTTGCTGCGGTTGTTGGTGTTGTGAATGACAAATCCTATGGGGGTGCCTGTGGTGCGTCCCTCGAAGATTCCCGAGAGGAACTGCACCTCGTCGGCCTCGTTGCGCGCGGTGGTCACCGCGCTCTGTCCGGGACGGCGACGGCGCATCTCACTGCGCACAAAATCTTCATCGACGACCACTCCCGAGGGGAAGCCGTCGAGAATGCCGCCGATTGCAATGCCATGCGACTCACCAAATGTGGTGAGTCGCACCTGTGTACCTATCGTATTCATAGTCAGAGACCTGAATAATCGCTATTCTCTATTAGTGACAGCCGCCGCAACCTTCGTCGCAACCACCGCCGCCGCAACCGCTGCAACCGCAGTTGCATCCGCTGGGCTTGAGAGAGTCGGCGAACTTATTGATCTCTTTCTCTGTTGCGGGACGAGACTCAACAACGCTACCGACAAACTGAAGGTCGCATCCTGCAAGGGGGTGGTTGAAGTCCATCACCACCTTCATGGGAGTAACCTCTTTCACTGTTCCCAGGATGGGAGAGCCGTCGGCACGCATCATTTCAACGATGTTGCCGTTGAAGATGTGTGTAGAGTCGAACTTGCCGTCGATGGTGAATACCTCGCGGTCGAAATCCTGTACGTGGTCGGGGTCGTAGTCGCCGTATGCCTCGGCCGAGGGAATTACAAAATCAAAGGTGTCGCCTTTCTTCAGGTCTTTGAGGTTGTTCTCAAAGGTGTCGAGTGTAAAGTTGAAACCTGTGATGAAGCTGAAGGGTTGTTCGCGTGTAGCCTTTTCAACATCCTCGGCAATGCCGTCACGATGAGAGATAAGCTCGTAAGCTACGCGGAGAAACTGATGCTTTGTTTCCATAATCTTCTTATTTTCGATAATCGTTTAAAAGTTCGGGTGTATAATTTTCTATAAATGTTGCGTGTGACGCCACAATTCCCTCGGCCATAGCCGTGAAACTGCGTGCCGACGCTGCGAAAAGCTCTTCGTTTGCCGAGGCATCGAGCATGAGCAGGGCCGCCATGATGCTGTACGATGCCATTTCGTAGATGCGGCGCGAGAGGAAGTCGTTTGTATCGCTGCAGCCGAAAGACTGGGCACGCTCGACCGATGCACGGTAGAGAGTAACCATCTTTGCGATTCTCTCGCGGATGGGCGCCATTGCAGGCGACACTTCGCGCGCAAGGTACTCGTCGAGCAGCGTTGCGTAGAAGCCGTTGGTAGCGTAGCGGATGGCCGCAACCACCTGCAACTGTGTGGTACCCTCGTATATTGAGGTGATGCGTGCGTCGCGGTAGAGACGTTCGCAAGCGTAGTCTTTCATATAGCCCGAGCCGCCGTGTACCTGAATAGAGTCGTAGGTGTTGCGGTTGCATATTTCGCTGCCTATTCCCTTGACGATGGGGGTGAGGGCATCGGCCACGCGCGAGAAGGCCTTGGCCTCTTGACGCTCCTCGGGAGTGAGGGTGCGCTCGCGGGCAAGCTCGTCGAAGCATGCGGTAATATCTACGTTGCGGGCAGTCTCGTAGAGCAAGCTGCGCGATGCGTCGAGACGGGCCTTCATTTCGCCCAACATTTCGTAGACGGGAGCGAAGTTCTCGATGGCGCGACCAAACTGCTTGCGGTCGGCTGCGTAGCTGCGAGCCTCGCGGTAGGCTGCCTCGGAGAGGCCGACACTCTGTGTAGCGATTCCCAGACGGGCGCTGTTCATAAGTGCCATCACATATTTGATGAGTCCCATCTTGCGGCTGCCGCAAAGCTCGGCGGGAGCATTGTTGTAGACAAGCTCGCAAGTGGGAGAGCCGTGGATACCCATCTTCTCCTCGATGCGACGTGTGTGTACGCCTCCGTTGCGCTTGTCGTAGATGAAGAGCGAGAGTCCGCGACCGTCGCTGCTACCCTCTTCGCTGCGCGCAAGCACCAGATGAATGTCGGCGTCGCCGTTGGTGATGAAGCGCTTAACGCCGTTGAGGTACCAACGTCCGTCGGCCTCGTTGAAGGTGGCCTTGAGCTGCACACTCTGGAGATCGCTACCTGCATCGGGCTCGGTAAGATCCATAGACATTGTCTCGCCGGCAGCGATGCGGGGGAGGAAGCGGCTGCGCTGGTCGTCGTTGCCGAAGGCATTGATTGTCTCGGCACACTCCTGCAATCCCCAAAGGTTACCGAAGCCTGCATCGGCACGAGCCACGAGGTCTTCGAGCATGATGAAGACTGAGGTGGGGAAGTTGAGTCCGCCGTAGCAACGGGGGATGGAGATTCCCATGAGACCTGCCTTGCGGAACATTTCCATATTCTCGTCGGTTGCAGGAGCATATTTTACTCGGCCATTCTCGAGCACAGGACCTGTGTGGTCAACCTCGGCAGCATTGGGAGCTACAATTTCGGCGCAAAGCTCGCCGACGAGTGTCAATACCTGCTCGTAACCGGCCACTGCCTCTTCGAAGTCGACAGGGGCATAATCGTATTTTTCGGCTTCGGCAAAGCCACGCTCGCGCATCTCCACAATGCGGCGGAGAAGAGGATGGCTCAAATAGTGCTTAAGCACGGGATTGTCTATATAGTAGTTCATGATTTTTTCTGATAATGGCTGATTAATTTGGGAAGAACATCCTCGACGCGACCTGTAATCACATAGTCGGCGATGGCGTTGATGGGTGCGTTGGGGTCGCTGTTGATGGAAATGATGATTCCACTCTCCTGCATTCCCGCAATGTGCTGCACCTGTCCCGAGATTCCGCACGCGAAATATACTTTGGGACGCACCGTGAGGCCTGTCTGGCCTATCTGACGGTCGTGAGTGGTGAAGCCTGCATCCACCGCTGCGCGGGTTGCGCCAACCTCGCCATGGAGCTCGTGGGCGAGAGTGAAGAGAAGGTCGAAATTCTCTTTCGAGCCCATTCCGTAGCCACCGGCAACGACAATGGGAGCATTCTTGAGGTTGTTCTCGGCGGGCTGCAAATGTCTCTCGACGATGCGCACCACAAAATCTGTCTCGCTCACATAGTCGGCCACATTGTGCTGTACAATCTCGCCAACGTAGTCGGCGGAACGAACAATGTTGCGGGGCATCACTCCCTCGCGAACGGTCGCCATCTGGGGACGATTGTAGGGGTTGACGATGGTTGCAACGATATTTCCGCCAAATGCGGGACGTATCTGATAAAGAAGATTCTCTACTGTCTCGCCACGTTTCTTATCCTCGTAGTCGCCAATTTCGAGAGAGGTGCAGTCGGCTGTGAGGCCGCTACCGAGTGCCGAAGAGACGCGGGGACCAAGGTCGCGTCCGATGACTGTGGCACCAAGCAGGAAAATCTGAGGTTTCTCCTCGGTGATGAATTTTTCGAGCGCCGAGGCGTGGGGCAATGTCGTGTAGGGTGAAAGACGTGCATCGTCGAAAAGATGCAGTTTGTCGACGCCGTAGGGAAACACCTGCTCGGCAACGCTCGCGAGATTCTCGCCCAACGCCACCGCTTCGAGCGAAACGCCGAGGGTGTCGGCAAGCTCGCGTCCCTTACTGAGCAGTTCGAGGCTGACTTCGGCTACACGGGAGCCGTCAAGTTCGCAGTATACTAATATGTTGTCCATGATAATATTATCCTATAGTGTGATTGGCAAGCAATTCTGCAACAAGCTCTTTTATCTGCTCGTCGTCGGCAGTGAAGCGCTTGCTCTCCTTTGCTTGAAAAATGACATTATCGACTTTCTTCACTTTTGTGGGCGAGCCCGAGAGTCCGCAACGCGATGCGTCGCCGCCTACGAAGGCAAGGTTCCACTCCTGCAGTGTCAAATTGCTGTCGGCCGCTGCCTTTTCGGCGTAGCGATAGCCGTCGGCTGCCTGCTCCGAGGGAGTCGCCGCACGTTGGAAACGCAGCAGACGATAGGCGTTACGCGGACGGCAGGGAGCTGCCGCGCCATCCACCGTAAGCAACAGGGGAAGGGGCGCCTCGACAACCTCTACTCCATTCTCTATTGAACGCTCAATGGTTATCTTTTCGCCATCAAAATCGACGATGCGACGGGTGTAGGTTACCTGGGGCAGATTGAGCTGCTGCGCAACCTGCGGGCCCACCTGTGCAGTGTCGCCATCGATAGCCTGACGACCGCAAAGAATAATATCGAACTTACCTATTTTGCGTATTGCCGAAGTGAGCGCATAAGAGGTTGCCAATGTGTCGGCACCTGCAAAGGCGCGGTCGGTGAGCAAAATTCCAGCATCGGCGCCGCGATAGAGACCCTCGCGAAGGATGTCCGCCGCACGTGCGGGGCCCATCGTCAGCAATGTTATACGACTGCCGGGATTCTTTTCTTTGATGATGAGTGCCTGTTCAAGGGCGTTGAGGTCCTCGGGATTAAAGATGGCGGGAAGAGCCGAACGGTTGATGGTGCCGTCGGGATTCATAGCCTGTGACCCTACGTTACGGGTGTCGGGAACCTGCTTGGCCAGCACAATAATATTTAATTCCATAGATTAAAGATTAGATTGCAAAGGTATAATTTGTTTGGGGAAGTGCCAACTTTACTCAATTAAAAATGACGTTTTTGTAGTTTATTGAACTACATTTTGTGATTATGGCCGCCGATTTTTATGGTAATTAATAAAAACTTATCATCGGAAAGTTTGTTTAAAGAGTGTTTATCAACTGCCTTATTATGAGAAAAATATTTTTTTGCTGCGTGTTTGTGATTCTCGCCGCGCACCCCTCCAGAGGGCAGCAGAATATGCTCATGGAGACGCTGCCACCCGAGTGGCAGGAGGATGACTTTTTTGTCGAAACGACGCCCAACGACGATTTTTGGTGGAAGAAGTTCGAGGACACGCTGCTCGACTCGCTCATCACCATCGCCACCGAGCGCAACCTTTCGGCAATGACGGCGCTGACGAACATCAGAATAGCAAAGGCCGGATGGAGAATGACGCAGAGCGGGCTGCTGCCGTCGCTGAGCCTGTCGACAGGATGGACGCGAGAGAAGGCGAGCGGCAATCTGTCGCAGACGGGCGACGCGGAAGCGTGGTACGGCTACTTCAGCGGCGCAATTTCGATGAATTGGGAGGTAGATGTTTTTGGTAAAATATTTAAACGAGCGCAAGCACAGAAGAGAGCTTTTCAGGCAACCGAAGAGGAGTACCGCGCAACGATGGTGACTCTGTGTGCCGAGGTTGCAAATGCCTACTTTTCGCTGCGGCAGTGTCAGGCAGAAATGGGAGTGCTGCGCGAGAATGCCCAATCGCAAAAGGAGATTATGGAGATTGTAGAGGCACGCTACGAGACGGGCTTCGCCTCGAAGCTCGACGTTGCCCAAGCGCGCTCTGTCTACTACAGCACTCTCGCCTCGATTCCCTCAATGCAATCATCTATAGAGCAATATATAAATTCATTGGCTGTGCTGCTGGCCCTTTACCCAGGCAGCATCGACGAGCGTCTGAGCAGCCCCGCACCGCTACCCGACTTTGTGGAGGCGGTGGCTGTGGGAGTGCCGGCGAGCCTGCTGCGCCGACGACCGGACGTTCGCGCCGCCGAGCTTTCGGTGGAGAAGAGCGCGGCACTGCTGGGAGCGGCCAAACGCGACTGGCTGCCCACATTCTACCTTAACGGCACGTTCGGATACTCTGCGAATAATATTGACAATCTTGTGCGCAGCAGAAGCATGCAGTGGGAGATTGCTCCCACAATGACGTGGAACATTTTCAGCGGCGGAGAGAGGATAAACGCCACCGCACAGGCAAAGGCCGAACTCGAGCAGAGTATAATACTCTTCAACAGCACTGTGCTGACAGCCGTGCAGGAGGTGAGCAACGCCATGAGCCTGTACAAAAATTCCATACTGTCGATAGAGACTCTCAAAGAGACAGTAAGGCAGGGCGAAGAGACGCTCGAACTATCTTTGGAGCTTTACAAACAAGGACTTACGCAGTTTCAAAATGTGCTCGACGCGCAACGCTCGCTGCTCAGCTATCAGGATAATCTGGTGCGCACACAGGGCTACTCGCTGACGGCGCTCGTGCAGCTCTACAAGGCCCTGGGCGGAGGATGGTAAAAAAGAATAAATTATAAAATCCGAGACAATGAAAAGAGTAATTTTTACAATAGCAATGGCAGCCATCGTCTGCGGTTGCAGCAAAAAGAGGGAGGCTGTCGTGGCCGAGAGCCTGCCGATAGAGATTGCGCGCCCTGTGATTCAAGAGGTTACGCTCACGCGCGAATACCCCGGATACCTTGACGCCGACGCAACGGTTGCCATCGTGGGCCGCGTGAACGGCACCCTCGAAGGCTCGTACTACACAGCCGGACAGAGAGTAAAAAAAGGAGACATTTTATTCATCATAGAGCCCACGCTGTACAAGGATGCAGTGAGGCAGGCCGAGGCTGCGCTACAGACAGCAAAAGCCAACCTGCAGTACGCCGAGAGCAACTACGAGAGGATGAAAGTAGCCATCGTGCGCAACGCTGTCAGCCAGATAGAATTGCTGCAGTCGCAGACGGACGTAGAGACGGGAAAAGCTGCAGTGAGCAACGCCGAGGCACAGCTGAACACCGCAAAGACCAATCTTGGCTACTGCTACATAAGAGCGCCGCACGACGGACTCATGAGCCTGAGCACACTCTCGACGGGCAGCTACATTGCCGGCGCAGGCGAGCCTGTGAAGCTGGCCACGCTGTACAAGGACGACATTATGTACTCCTATTTTGACATCACCGACAACGAGTGGCTGCAACGGCAAAAGCGCGGAAAGGTGGAGCAGGATGACTACATTACCTTTAACCTGGGCGGCGACAACTACTTCAGCCGCAAGGCCAAAATGGACTATTTGTCGCCCAACGTGGAGCTGAGCACGGGAACATTAAAGGTGCGCGCCGAGCTTAAAAATGACGACGGACTGCTGAAAGCAGGCTCGTACATAAGCGTAATTCTACCGTACAAGAAGGTGCCCGAGGGCATTCTTATAAAAGACGCATCCATTGGCACCGACCAGCTTGGAAAGTTTATTTACGTGGTAAATAATTCCGACATTACAGAGTATCGTCACATAGAGACGGGCGACGTTGTCGACGACAGCATGCGACTCGTCACCGACGGCCTTGGAAAGGACGAACGCTACGTGACGAAAGGGCTGATGAAGGTGAGAAACGGAATGAAAGTGACGCCCATAATGGAGAAATAGAAGCAGTGTCCAACCATCAAAAAAACAGAAAAATGAACTTTCCGAAATTTTTCATAGAGCGCCCCATTTTCGCAACGGTACTCTCGCTGATGCTGTTGGTGGGCGGCGGCATCTGCCTGTTCATCCTGCCCGTCGACCAATATCCGGACATCACTCCTCCAACGGTGCAGGTGACGGCCAACTATCCGGGCGCAAACGCCGAGACAATAGCGCAGACGGTGGGAATTCCCATCGAGCAGCAGGTGAACGGAGTGGACGGAATGATATATATGAGCTCGACCTCGTCGTCGGCAGGCACCTACCAGCTGACGGTGACATTTGAGGTGGGCACGGACATAGACATGGCAACGGTGCTCGTGCAGAATAGGGTGAACGTAGCCATGAACTCCCTGCCGAGCGAGGTTACCCAGCTGGGCGTCACGGTGCAGAAACAGTCGACGAATATTGTGCTGTTCCTGACGCTCACGGGCGATTCAATATACGACCAGCTGTACCTTTCGAACTACGCGAAACTGCAGATAACCGACCGTCTGTCGCGCACCCCCGGAGTGGGCGCGGTGAACATCATGGGCGCGGGCGACTATTCGATGCGCATATGGCTGAACCCCGAGACGATGCGCATACGCGGCATTACCACCGACGAGGTCTATTCGGCTATCAGTCAGCAGAATATGGCAGTGTCGGCAGGATACGTGGGACAGACGTTGAACAAGAGTGCCGACAATGCCTTTCAATATACACTGAACGTGCAGGGCCGACTGAAGGACAAAGAGGAGTTTGGGAACATCATCGTAAAGAACGATGGCGTTACAATGCTGAGGCTCAAGGACATTGCAACCATTGAGCTGGGCAGCGAGACCTACTCGGCCTCGTCGCGGTTGAACGGAAAGCCCACAGCTGCCCTCGCCGTGTACCAGTCGCCCGGCTCGAACGCGCTGGACGTCTCGAAGGCCATAAGAGCAAGAATGGAGGAGATTTCCGAGGACTTTCCGCCGGGCGTGGAGTATCAGGTGACACTCGACACCACCAACGTCGTGCGCAGCTCCATACGCGAAGTTCTCTACACGCTTTTAGAGACCACGCTGCTTGTGGTGCTTGTAATTTTCCTTTTCCTGCAAAATTGGCGCGCGACGCTCATTCCCTGCCTGACGATTCCCGTGTCGCTCATAGGCACGCTGGCACTGATGGAGCTATTGGGATTCTCGATAAACACATTGACACTCTTCGGATTAATCCTCGCCATTGCCATAGTGGTGGACGACGCGATAGTGGTGGTGGAGAATGCCACGCGCATTCTCGACGAAGAGAAGCTGTCGCCGCGAGCCGCCACGGAAAAGGCGATGGAGGAGATTACCGGCCCCATCATAGGAGTGGTGCTGGTGATGATGGCTGTGTTTCTGCCAACGACGATGATAAGCGGAATTTCGGGACAGCTGTACAAGCAGTTCGCGCTGACGATTGCCGCGTCGACGCTGCTCAGCGGATTCAATTCCCTGACGCTCACCCCCGCCCTGTGCGCAATACTGCTGCGCCCCACCGACAGCAATCGCAAGAAAGGATGGGTGTTCACCCTGTTCGACCGCGCATACGACAGCATGCAACGCACATACGACAAGAGCGCAGCCTATCTGCTGAAAAAGCCGGCAGTTGCCGCCCTGAGCTTCGTTGCATTCACCGTCGCGGCGATAATAATGTTCGCAAAATGGCCGACGACATTTATTCCCGAAGAGGATGAGGGCTATATGATTATCGCCGCACAGCTGCCGCCCGCAGCGGCGCTCACACGCAGCGAAAAGGTGGCTGCGGAGATTAACAGCATACTCGCCACCTACCCCGAAGTGGAGAGCAACATCAGCATCAGCGGATTCAACATTATGAACAACGGCGAGCAGAGCAATTCCGTGACGGTGTTTGTGGTGCTCAAGGACTGGAAAGAGCGCAAAGGGCGCGAACACTCGGCAAGCGAAGTGGTGGCGCGATTCAACAGAGAGGCCTACGCACGCATAGAGGACGCACAATGCTTTGCGATGGTGCCGCCCGCAATTCCGGGAATGGGAAACACCGGAGGAATGCAGCTGCAACTTGAGGATAGGCAGGCGCTGGGACTGACGGAGATGCAGAAGGCCATAAATGCGCTGCTCGCGGGATTCCAAAGAAAGCCCGCCATTGCTGCCATGAACAGCTCTTTCGAGGCCAACGTGCCGCAATTCTTCCTGTACATCGACCGCGAGAAGGCAGTGGCGATGGGAGTGGACGTGGGCTCGCTACTCTCGACACTGAGCAACTATATGGGCGCCGCCTACATTAACGACTTTGTAATGTTGGGACGCATATGGCAGGTGAAGATGGCGGCGGGCGAGGATAGCCAGAAGCTGATAGAGAGCGTAATGAGGCTGAGCATCGCCAACAACAAAGGAGAGATGGTGCCTTTCAGCAGTTTCACAAGAGCGGGCAGCATTTTGGGCATCGACCAGCTGGGACGATACAATATGTACAACAGCGCTACCCTCACGTGCAACACTGCCCCCGGCTACAGCACAAGCGAGACGATGCAGGAGATGATGCAGCTTTTCGACGAGGAACTGGGCAACGAATTTGGCGGAGAGTGGACGGGTGTCGCCTATCAGGAGGAGACTGCAGGAAACACCACAATAATAATATTGTTGCTGGCACTGCTGGTAGCCTATCTGGTGCTCTCGGCGCAATATGAGAGCTGGAGCAGCCCCGTGGCAGCGGTAATGGGAACGCCCATCGCCCTGCTGGGTACCGTGCTTGGATGCGCAATTATGGGGCTGCCCATAAGCATCTACACGCTCATAGGAATTATTCTGCTCATTGCGCTGAGCGCGAAGAATGGTATTCTTATAGTGGAGTTTGCGCGCGACTTTCGCAAGGCCGGAAACCCCATACGCGAGAGTGCCTACGAGGCGGGACACATAAGATTGCGCCCCATACTGATGACCTCTTTTGCATTTGTACTGGGAGTGATGCCCCTGCTCTTTGCCGGCGGCGCAGGCGCCGAGAGTCGTCTGGCATTGGGAACAGCGGTGGTCTTCGGAATGTTCCTGAACACCGTGCTTGCCACACTTTATATTCCCAATTGGTACGAGTGGATGCAGACGCTCGAAGAGAGATTCAAGAAGAAAAAAGCATAAAAAGAGCCGCCCCAAATTTTAGTTTGGGGCGGCCTTATATTGTCTGTGCAAAGATTAATCCTCGTCGGCTTCGGGACGGGGGAGGAAGCTCATTTCGCAACGGCAGATAGCCTCGCCGCTGTCCTTCACAATCTGTACATAGTATGTATCGTCCTCGACCTCTTTCATGCAGTAGTTGAGGCCTTCGCCGGGCTTCGCCTCTTGCATATAGGCAACCACGAAACGGCTGAAGTCGTGAGTGTAAAGATAGTCGAGCGAGAGAATATCCATAATGTGGTCAATGTAGCGGATGCTGTTCATATGTCCGTTGATATCCACGTCGCTGTATCTTATTCTGCGGTGCACGGGCTCTACGTCGTCGACGTTGCAACGGCGGGGCGAGGGCACGCGGGGAATGCTGAAGGGCTCTTCGGGAGCGAGGTAGCGCACAAAGAGGTCGTGAAATTCGTTGTTAAAATCGAAAGGCGAACGTGTGTCGAGGTCGATCATGGCAAAGGTGGCCATCATGGCTGCAATTTCATTGCCATTCTCGTCTACGGCGCGTATGCAACGGTCGGTGAATCCACGATAGGAGTTTTTTATAAATGTTTCGATTGTAAACTTCTGGCCGCCGAGGGGGATACTCTTAATGTCGAGCACCATGCGCGCCATCACCCAACCAAGATTGCTTTTGGCTCCGAAGCCACGAGCGTCGGCGTGACGACCGGCACACGAAAGCATCATGTTACACAATGCACTGGGACGCATGCGATACAGTTTATCGACGGTAGTTTTGTCTACCTCGAACTGAAAACTGTCTACCTTATTCAAATTCTCCATTTTATCTGATTTTTATTATAAGCATTCGTTTCTTTGGCGCAAAGATACGCACAAAGGCATTAGCGAGCGTATGGTGGCGCAGTTAAAAATATACAACGGGGAGAGACTTTTACTAATAATAAGTAATTAACAGCAAAAGAGTGCCCTATGCAAGCTCGCTGAGTTCGAGCCAGCGCATGGACTTTTCGTCGAGAATGTCGATAACCTCGGCCACACGCATAGATTTTTTGAGCAGCGTGTCATTGTCGAGCGTGCCGCTGCAAATATCGGCTTCGAGCTGCGCTTTCTCCTCTTCGAGCATGGCAATCTCGCCTTCGAGAGCCTCGAATTCGCGTTTTTCGTTGAAGGTCATCTTGCGCTTGCCCGAGGGGTTGGCGGGCCTGCTCTTCTCTTCCTTCACAACCTTTGCCTTTGTGTCGGCAACGGTTTTTGCCGCAGCTCTCTCTTCGTCGCACCAATCGCGGTAGTCTGTGTAGTTTCCGGGGAAGTCCTTAATCTCGCCCTGTCCCTTGAAGACAAACAGATGATCGACCACCCTATCCATAAAATAGCGGTCGTGGCTGACAACGATGAGGCAACCTTTAAAGTCGGCAAGATACTCTTCGAGCACCTGCAGAGTGTCAATATCGAGGTCGTTGGTGGGCTCGTCGAGCACAAGGAAGTTGGGCGACGACATCAGCACCGTGCACAGATAGAGCCTGCGACGCTCGCCACCGCTGAGCTTGCACACATAATCATACTGTTTCGAGGGGGAGAAGAGAAAATGTTGCAGGAACTGCGACGCCGTGAGACTCTTTCCGCCGACGTCGACAACCTCGGCAATCTTTTTCACTGCATCGATGACACGCATATTCTCGTCGAAGGAGATTCCATCCTGGCTGTAGTAGCCCCATTTTACCGTCTCGCCCACCTCTATGGTGCCACTATCCTGCCGGGCGTGGCCGAGCAGCATTTTTATGAATGTAGACTTGCCAGTGCCGTTGTTTCCAACGATTCCAAGCTTTTCGTAGCGTGCAAAATTATAATAAAAATCTTTTACAATCACTCTGTCGCCGAAGGCCTTGTTGAGCGCACGCATTTCAAAGATTTTCTTGCCAATGTAGCGCGAATTTGTACCCAGCGTGACGCTCGCGTCGCGACGCAGAGCCGCAGCCTTCTCTTCGAGTTTGTAGAAGGCGTCGATTCTGTATTTTGCCTTCGTGGCGCGTGCCTGAGGCTGGCGACGCATCCATTCGAGCTCTTTGCGCATGAGGTTGCGGGCGCGCAGCATTTCGGCCTCGGCATTTTCGAGACGCTCGTCACGCTTGCGCAGAAAATAGCTGTAATTTCCCTTGTAGCGGTAGATGCGCTGGTCGTCAATCTCGATAATCTCGTTGCACACGCGGTCGAGAAAATAGCGGTCGTGAGTAACCATCAGCAGGCTGCAGTTGAGGCGCGCAAGATACTCCTCGAGCCACTCGACCATTTCTGTGTCAAGATGGTTGGTGGGCTCGTCGAGAATCATAAGGTCGGGCTCTTCGAGAAGAATCGAGGCGAGCGCCACACGCTTCATCTGTCCGCCCGAGAGGGTCTCGACCGCCTGGTTGAAGTCTGTGATTTTCAGTTTCGAGAGCACCTGCTTCACCTTTGTCTCGAAGTCCCACGCCGAGAGACGGTCCATCTCTTCGAGAGCCGCATGAAGCTCGCGGTCGTCGCCACTCTGCGTGGCACGCTCGTAGCGCGAGATTACCGCCGCCTTCTCGCCGTTGCGCTGCAGACAGGCGTCGAGCACCTTTGTGCCCGGCTCGAAGCGCGGCTCCTGCTCAAGATAACCGACCTTCAGGTCCTTGCGGAACACAATGGAGCCGCCGTCGTAATTCTCGCCACCGGCTATAATCTTCAGCAAAGTACTTTTACCCTTTCCGTTGCGGGCAATGAGTCCTATTCTCTGGGTACTTTCGATAGAGAAAGATATATTTTCAAAAAGAACGAGAGCACCGAAACTTTTCCTCAGTCCCTCTACTTGTAAGTCAATCGCCATATTACTATATTTATTGCTCGCGAAGATACAAAAAAGAGGGTTGCCCTGCAAGCAAACAGAGCAACCCTTCTATGATAATAAACAATATTATACTATTCCCAAGCAAGAGCACTTGCGCCCAAGATGGCTGCATCGGAGTCTTTCAACTGAGAAATGATAATCTGAGCCTTTCCTTTGAAGATGGGCATCACATTCTTATCAACAGCCTTCTTCACAGGGTCGAGAATATATTTTCCCGAGCGTGTAAGACCACCGAAGAGGATGATAGCCTCGGGGCTCGAGAATTTGATAAAGTCGGCAATAGCCTCGCCGAGCATTGTACCCGTCTGTTTGAAAATCTCTTTGGCAATCTTATCGCCGGCCTTTGCTGCGAGGAACACATCCTTTGAAGTGATGTTCTTGATGCCGCGCAATGTGCTGGGAGTAGCCTTGTCGGCCTTGAGAATCTCCTTCGCTGTGCGTGCAACACCTGTAGCCGAGCAGTAAGCCTCGAGACAACCGCGACCGCCGCAACCGCAGAGACGGCCCTGCTTGCCGCGAACCATTGTCACGTGACCAAGCTCACCTGCAAAGCCGTCGCAACCGTAAACAAGCTGTCCGTTGATGACAATACCGCTGCCGACACCTGTGCCGAGGGTAATCATGATAAAGTTCTTCATGCCCTTTGCAGCGCCGTACTTCATTTCACCGATAGCCGCAGCATTTGCGTCGTTGGTGGTGAATACGGGCACGCCTGCCTTCTCCGAGAACACCTTGCAGAGCTCGAGGACACCCTTCCAGGGGAGGTTGGGAGCATTCTCGATGGTACCCGCATAGAAATTGGCGTTGGGAGCGCCGATACCGATTCCGCGGATGCGGCCCTCGGCACCAACCTCGCTCACGAGACGCTGAACAACAGCGTTCATCGCATCGACAAAGTCGTTGAAATCTTTATATTGGGGAGTAGCTATACTCTCGTCACGAGCGAGGATTGCGCCATTCGCATCGACAATTCCGATTTTTGTTCCTGTACCGCCGACGTCAATGCCGACAACCAGATTTTTTTCTACTTCTGAAGCCATAGTATTATATTTTTAATTTTATAAAATTGAAAATTCTCTCGTGTAAGGGGCACGGCCCGTATACTCTGCAATATTAAACAAAAAACCAATCAGATACAAGAGATTTTGGGATTTTATATCTTTTTGGGAAATCTTTCATATACTTGGCACCCTAAGTATCCAAAGGACCGACACGCGGAAAGCGCAGGTTGATTTTTGAAAGACACCTATGCTAAGTATAATAAAGAACAAAGGTTACTTCCAAAAAATACAGCACTGTCAAAATCACAGGCAACGGCCGCAGAAAAGGCGCGGATAAGAGTGTGAAAGTTTTTTGGGCGCGCCGTGGCGCGGCTAAACTTACACACTCCCGCGTAGTCTTTCTGTGGGGAAAGTTGCCGACAAGCGAGCGACGAACGAGGGATATTTTCGTATGCGAAAATTCGCGAGCCGAGGAGAGAGTGACTGATTTTGTCTGTGCTGTGCCTTTTGCACCCTTTTGGGCGCCAAAAGGGTGGATAGAAACAAAAGTCAATAAAATAGCAACAAAGATTAAGGGTAAGATGAATACCACTAATAAAAAAACAGGCAAAAGAACAGCATTGTTCCCTTGCCTGTGACAAAATTATAGAGGTTGGTTATTTTTTCCTTTCCTTGCGACGCTCGGGACGCTGCTTGCCAAATTCGCGGAAGCGAGAATACTTCTCCTCTTCGTACTTCAAATATTTTTTATACTGCTTGGGAGAGAGAATCTGCTTCATCTGCTCGTTCATTGCCTCGCGGCGTTTTTTCATCACATCCTCGCGTGCCTTCATCCACTCCTGACGCTGTTTCTCGTCGAGACGGGGAGGATTGGTGCCACGCTCGCGCATTTTTGGTGCGCGCTCGGCACGCGCCTTCATGCTATCCTGCATTGCAACCATGTCCGAGTACTTCATGATGTACACCAACTGATACTGGAGCGAGTCGAGACCCACTGCTGCATTTATAGCATCGGCCTCGGCCTTTGCCATATCCTCGGGCGAGAATGCCTGGCGCATGGTGCGGGGGCGACGGGGAGCATCGTCCGCGCGACGCGCATTGTTATTCTGAGCATAAGATGCAATGCCCAAGAACATCAAGATTATTAAAAGAATCGATTTTTTCATAACTGTTTTTTCTTTTAGACTCTGTTAATTTAAAAACGTTTAATTCCCTGCCGAAAATTCGCATTTATTCACCGGTGACCACTCCGTCGACCATGCGTATCGTGCGGTCGGTTATCTGCGCGAGCTTTTCGTCGTGGGTGACAATGATGAATGTCTGCCCGAAGCGGTCGCGAAGGTCGAAGAAGAGCTTGTGCAGTTCCTCTTTATTGTGGCTGTCGAGACTGCCCGAAGGCTCGTCGGCAAGAATGACGTCGGGGTTGTTCACAAGAGCGCGCGCAACGGCGATACGCTGATTCTCGCCACCCGACATCTGCGAGGGCTTGTGGTCGGCGCGGGCCGAGAGCCCCATCAGTTGCAGAAGCTCTGTAGCGCGTCGCGCAGCCTCTGCTCGGCTTTTGCCGGCAATGAGGGCGGGAATCATTATATTTTCGAGGGCGGTAAACTCGGGCAACAGCTGATGAAACTGAAAAACAAAGCCTATGTGGGTGTTTCTGAATGCCGCGAGCCTGCTGCGGCTCATCTTGCACAGATTCTCGCCACCAAAATATATGGCACCGCCATCGGGAGTGTCGAGCGCACCTATCAGTTGCAGCAGCGTGGTCTTTCCGGCGCCGCTGGGGCCGACGATGCTGACAACCTCGCCTTTGGAAATTTCGAGATTCACGCCTTTGAGCACCTGCAACGACCCGAAACTTTTTGTAATATTCTCTATCTTTATCATAAATTCTCAATTACATACGCTGCAAGATAGCAGCCGAAAGTGGTAGTATAGTAGCTGACGGTGCCAATGAGAGGCTTGCCCCCCTCGGGCGACGGATGCACAGCCTGCTTGCGGGCATCCTCGATGCTGTACACTACCGGCAGTTTATATTTTCCGCGCCACTCGCGCAACAGACGACGCAGATTCTTTCCAAGCACACAATGCTCGCTGCGCCAGAGGTCGCCCACGCGTATGCACGAGAGGTCGCCCTTGGCCCCGGCACCGAGGCTCGACACTATTTTAAGGCCACGCTGCCAGCAGTTGGCAATGAGCGCCGCCTTTTGGGGCAACGAATCAATCGCGTCCACCACAAAGTCGAAATTGCCCTCGTCGAGCAGCGCGGGAATATTGTCTGCATCGACGAACATATTGCGCGGCACGAACGAGCCGTCGGGATTAATCTCGCGCAACCTTTCGGCAACAACGTCACACTTTGCCCTGCCTATTGTAGAGACAAGCGCAGGCATCTGTCTGTTGAGGTTGGTAACATCGACAGTGTCGGCATCGACGAGAGTCATAGAGCCCACGCCCGAGCGGCACAGCATTTCGGCTGCCCACGAGCCAACACCGCCAAGGCCGACGACAAGCACACGCGCCGACTTTATCTGCGCGAGCCTTTCGCTACCCACAAAGAGTTCTGTACGCTGCAACCACGTATCGCTCATAATCTTAAAAGAGTTATAGCCTGTGAGGCAAATTATTAAAAAACGACAGAAAAAGGGACTTTTCTGTAACTTATTCGGGCAAATTTACAAAAAAAGAGCAACACCTTTCCATTATATGCAATTTTTCTTTGTACTTTTGCAAAGTTGTGGCATTGCGAAGAGTGAACAGCAATGTACACAGCAACGAACATTGATAATAAACACACAAAAGAATATAATATGAAAATTGCTATCGTTGGCGTCAGCGGCGCGGTGGGACAGGAGTTCTTGCGCGTCCTCGATGAGAGAAATTTCCCCTTTGACGAGCTTGTACTTTTCGGCTCGGCACGCAGTGCGGGAACAAGTTACACATTCAAAGGTGTAGAGTACACTGTAAAGGAGCTTAAACACAACGACGACTTCAAAGGTATCGACTATGCTTTTGTATCGGCGGGCGGCTCTACTTCTAAAGAGTTTGCCGAGACTATCACCAAGCATGGCACCATCATGATTGATAACTCAAGCGCATTCCGCATGGACAGCGACGTACCCCTCGTAGTGCCCGAAGTGAACCCCTGCGACGCGTATGACACTCCCCGCAACATCATTGCGAACCCCAACTGTACAACCATCCAGATGGTTGTTGCCCTCAAGGCCATTGAGAACCTTTCACACATCAAGCGCGTGCACGCATCTACCTACCAGGCAGCCAGCGGCGCGGGAGCATCGGCAATGGCCGAGCTCTACGAGCAGTATCGTCAGGTGCTCGCAGGCGAGGAGCCCACAGTAGAGAAATTTGCCTACCAGCTTGCATTCAACCTCATTCCCCAGATTGACGTATTCACAGAGAATGGCTACACAAAAGAGGAGATGAAGATGTTCAACGAGACACGTAAGATTATGCACAGCGACATTGCCGTGAGCGCTACATGCGTACGTGTACCCGCCCTTCGTTCACACTCTCAGTCATTGTGGATAGAGACCGAGGAGCCTTTGAGCGTCGAGCAGGTGCGCGAGGCTATTGCCAACGGCGAAGGCCTCATTCTCATGGACAACCCCGAGAAGAAGGAGTACCCCATGCCTCTGTTCCTCGCAGGCAAAGACCCCGTATACGCAGGACGCATCCGCAAAGACCTCACAAACCCCAACGGAATTACAATGTGGATTGTGGGCGACCAGATTAAGAAGGGTGCTGCATTGAACGCTGTTCAGATTGCAGAGTTCCTCATCAACAATCCCAAGAAATAATCACTCACACTGATATTTACACCAAAAAGGACGCGAATCGTGATTCGCGTC
>JAFYPH010000029.1 GCA_017547585.1 Bacteroidaceae bacterium
GTTCAATAAGTATCTTTTCGTCCTGCATATTCTTATGTTATTTTACAATGCGAAGATAATATTTTTATAACATCCCCCCAACTTTTGCAGGTGAGCCGATAAATGTCATACAGCTCTATATGCATACAAAAAAAGAGAGAAAGTTAAGACTTTCTCTCTTTGTACCCAGACCCGGGATCGAACCGGGATGGGTTGCCCCACTGGTGTTTGAGACCAGCGCGTCTACCGATTCCGCCATCTGGGCATTTGTTTTTCTCAAATGCGATGCAAAGGTACGACATTTTTTTATATCTGCAAAACTTTTCGAACTTTTTTTGAAAAAACTTTTCATTTACTTGTCTATTCCATTGAAAAGTAGTACTTTTGCACGCCGATTATTATCGACTCATGAGAAATGAGTTGTTGTTGATACTTCAGGTCTCCGAGTGATTAACCTTATCAACCTAGCCAATTGATTGATAATCACGCGAGGAGGGTTTCCCTAAGTCCTATTTCCGTTACGGGCACGCAGGGAGGAGCATCAAGAGAATTGAATATTAACTTAATTAAAAACATTTTTAAAGTGGATACTTTAAGCTACAAAACTGTTTCTGCAAACAAAGCAACCGCAAAGAAAGAGTGGGTTGTTGTTGATGCTACAGACCAGGTACTTGGTCGTCTTGGCGCAAAAGTTGCCAAAATCCTTAGAGGTAAATACAAACCCAACTTTACTCCCAACGCTGATTGTGGTGACAACGTAATCATCATCAACGCTGAGAAGGTAAAGATGACAGGTAACAAATGGGAAGGTCGTGAATATCTTCGTTTCTCTGGTTACCCCGGTGGTCAGAAGGCTTTCACTCCTGCTGATGTTGTTAAAGGTTACAAAGGTTACGAGCGCCTCTTCAAGCACGTGGTAAAAGGCATGTTGCCCAAATCTCGTCTTGGTGTTCACATCCTGAACAACCTCTACATCTACGAAGGCCCCGAGCACAAGCACGAGGCACAGACTCCCAAAACAATTGATATTAATTCTTATAAATAATAGCAGATGGAAATGGTAAACGCATTAGGCCGCCGCAAGAGCGCAGTTGCCCGTATTTTCGTTAAAGAGGGTACAGGTAAAATTACTATTAACAAAAAGGATCTGCAGGTTTATTTCCCTTCAAGCATTCTTCAGTTCATCGTTAAACAGCCTTTGACAAAGTTGGATGTTGCAGAGAAATATGACATTAAAGTAAATTTGGACGGTGGTGGTTTCACTGGCCAGTCACAGGCTTTGCGTCTCGCAATTGCTCGTGCATTGGTTAAGATTAACCCCGAGGACAAAAAAGCTTTGCGTTCTGAAGGATTCCTGACTCGCGATGCTCGTGAAGTTGAGCGTAAGAAACCGGGTCGTCCCAAAGCACGTCGCAGATTCCAGTTCAGTAAACGTTAATATTCGGCTCGAAGATATACGTTTAGTATCTAAACCACTCGGGACTCTCTACATATTAATAATGTTGCAGACTACCCGAGAGGTTGATTAAAAATTAATTAAAAAGAAGGTAAACGATTAAAAAATTAAAAAAATGTCAAGAGTAAATTTTGAATCACTTTTGGAGGCCGGTGCACACTTCGGCCACTTGAAACGTAAATGGAACCCCGCAATGGCTCCCTACATCTTCATGGAGCGCAACGGTATTCACATCATCGACCTGCACAAGACAGCTGCTATGGTTGAGACTGCAGCAGATGCATTGAAACAGATTGCAAAGAGCGGTAAGAAAATCCTTTTCGTTGCAACTAAGAAACAGCTCAAAGACATTGTTGCTGCTAAGGCACAGTCAGTAGGCATGCCCTACGTTATCGAGCGTTGGCCCGGTGGTATGCTCACAAACTTCCCCACAATCCGCAAGGCTGTGAAGAAGATGGCTACAATCGACAAATTGACAGCAGACGGTACATACTCTAACCTCTCTAAGCGTGAGGTTCTTCAGATTACACGTCAGCGCGCTAAGTTGGACAAGAACCTCGGTTCTATCGCTGACTTGACACGTCTTCCCTCTGCAATTTTCGTAGTAGACGTATTGAAAGAGAACATCGCCGTTCACGAGGCTAACCGTCTCGGTATCCCCGTATTCGGTATTGTTGATACAAACTCAAGCCCCAACAACATCGACTTTGTAATTCCCGCAAACGACGATGCTACAAAATCAGTAGACTTGATTCTCGACGCTTGCTGCGCAGCTATCGCAGAGGGTCTCGAGGAGCGCAAGGTTGAGAAGGTTGACGCTGAGGCTGCTGAGGCTCAGGGTGATGAGGAGGCAAAGAAAACTGCTCGTCGTCGCACAACAAAGGCTCGCGCTAACAAGGCTGAGAATGTTGAGGAATAATTTATTAACAAATTAAACAGAAATAACACAATGGCTGTTACAATGAATGATATTGCCAAGCTCCGCAAAATGACAGGTGCTGGCATGATGGATTGCAAAAAAGCATTGGCTGAGGCTGAGGGCGATTTTGACAAGGCAATGGAGATCATCCGCAAGAAGGGTCAGTTGGTAGCTGCTAAACGTAGCGACCGTGAGGCTTCTGAGGGTTGTGTACTCGTTAAGGCAGTTCCCGGTTTCGGTGCTATCATCGCCTTGAAGTGTGAGACTGACTTCGTTGCTAAGAACGAGGACTTCATCAAGCTCACAAGCGACATCCTCGACGCTGCTATTGCTGCTAAGTGCAAGACTATCGAAGAGGTACAGGCTCTTCCCCTCGGCGAGGGTACCGTACAGGATGCTATCGTAGCTCGTATCGGTATCACAGGTGAGAAGATGGAGCTCGATGGTTACAAGACTTTGGAGGCTGAGAACGTTTACGTTTACAACCACCAGAAGAAGAACCAGCTCTGTACAATGGTTGCTCTGAGCAAAGAGAACGAGGAGGCAGGTCACGAGATTGCAATGCAGATTGCAGCTTCTACTCCCCTTGCACTCACAAGCGAGGATCTCGACCCCGCTATCATCGAGAAAGAGCGTAATGTAGCAGAGGACAAGGCTCGCGAAGAGGGTAAGCCCGAGAATATGATTGCTCGCATCGCTGACGGTCGTATTCAGAAGTTCTACAAAGAGGTTTGCTTGCTCCAGCAGGGTTACGTTCAGAACGAGAAGATCACTGTTGCTGACTACTTGAAAGGCTTCGACAAGGAGCTTACAGCTACAGGCTTCCAGCGTTTCACATTGCGTGCTGAATAATAAAATTATTCAAAAGCATAATAGCAAGAGTGGTTGCGTCAAATTGACGCAACCACTTCTTTTTTTGCCCACCATCGTGACGATGAAAATTTTGCAAAAGTCCACTACCCTGCGGTTCTATTTTTCGATTACATCGTAGCTTATATGGATGAATTTTGTAACTTTGCTAGGAAATTGAAAAACAAAAGAGAATGGAGAGCATATATTTGGCAGCAATCATTGCCCTGATAGCAGGAGTCGCGCTTTTAAGCATTGCAATGTTGGCAATAATCAAGCAGAAAAGAAAAGACATCGAAGAGAAAGAAGAAATTATAGAGCGCCTGAAACAGGAACTGAACGCAACGAACATAAAATACATTCAGGCCGAAGAGCGTTTCCTCGCGCAAAAGAACATCCTGGAGCAGGAGAGAAAAAACAATGCGCAGATGATTGAGGAGATAAAATCGCAGAACAACCTCGCGCTCGAGAATATAAAAAACCAGCTGACACAGATAAGCGAAAAGAATCTGAAGCAGCGAAGCGAAGAACTGAAGTCGTCGAACATCGAGCAGCTTTCACACATTCTCAGCCCCATGCAGGAGCAGATGAAGAAGATGGAAGAGAGCGTCAGAAACGTGAACAGCAGTTCGGCCGAGCACAAGGCCTCGATAGAAAAGACCATCGAGGGACTCGCGCAGCAGACTATCAAGGTGGGTGAGCAGGCCGACGAGCTTGCAAAAGCACTCAAGAGCAGCAGCAAAGTGCAGGGCGACTGGGGCGAGCAGCTACTCGAGACTATTCTCGACAACAGCGGCCTGCGCAAAGGATACGAATATACTGTACAGGAGAATTTCAAGGATGGCAAGCGAGACATGCGCCCCGACGTCATCGTGCACTGCCCGGGCAACAAAAGCATAATCATAGACTCGAAAGTGTCGCTCACTGCCTACGTCGACTATCTTGCTTGCGAAGAGAAAGAGGAGGCCGAGCGTCTGGCAAAGGCAAACAAAGAGTCGGTAAAGAAACACATTGACGAGCTTGCAGCCAAAAACTACACGAAACTTGTGGAGAACACAATCTCGCACGTGCTCATGTTCATCCCCAACGAAGGCAGCTACATTCTGGCACTGCGCAACGACCCGCAGCTGGGACAGTATGCCTACAAGAAAGGCATTCTGCTCATAAACCCCACCAATCTGATGATTGCCTTGCAGCTTATCTACAACATTTGGCAGAGCGAGAAACAGGCAAAGAATGTGGAGAAGGTGATAAAAGAGAGTGAGCTTTTGTACGAGAAATTCGTGAATTTCTCGGAAAATTGGGGAAAGATAAAGGATAATCTCGAGAGCACATTGGAAATATACGACAAGGCAGACAAACAGCTTTACGAAGGAAACGGCAACATTGTAAGAAAGCTCGAAAAGCTGAAAGAGCTGGGCATTATTCCCAAGAAAAATATCCCCGAGACAATGCTTTCGAGAGCAAAAGAGTAGAAAAGCAGCCTCGCAACAAAAAATAAAAGCATATAAAAGCAAATAAAATCCAAAATAGTGCGTTATATGTACAGAGAGACATCTTTTTTATTTATATTTTTGTAAATTTGTACAATGTTTAATATAGCCGCGCAAAAGGCACAGCCATTTTCGCACCACAGCTATATTAAAAAAATACACCGATAGAAAGTATGATAAAAGATATAGCTGCCCCTTTAACAGCACTCCTAATATCATTTGTAACAGTATTGCTGCTGCATCCGCAGTTGGTAAAATACGCGTTACGCAAGGACATTGTGGACAAGCCCAATGCCCGTCGCCTCAACCGCATTCCCATTCCCGTATTGGGCGGAGTGGGTGTCTTTGCGGGATTCACTATAGCCTTTTGCACCAGCGCATCAATATACGGAATTGGATTTTCATTTGCGTGTCTTGCTGCAATAATCCTGATGCTGGGCATCGGACTGCTCGATGACATTAAAGACCTGAGCCCCAAGACAAAATTCATCGCACAGATAGCAGCGATAGTAATATTGATATTCTGCTGCGACCTCAAGATTGACAATCTGCATGGCATTTTCGGAGTACACGAAATTCCCGACTATCTGTCCATTCCCCTGACAATATTTGCATGCGTGGGACTGATAAACGCAATCAACCTCATCGACGGCATCGACGGACTATCGTCGGGCTATGGAATTGCAGCGGGAACGCTATTCTGCCTGTACGGATACACACAGGGTAACAGCCTGAACACTTTAATTGCAACAGCCATGATTGGTGCATTGATTCCTTTCTTTGTGTACAACGTGTTCGGCACAAAAAACAAGATGTTCATAGGCGACGCAGGCTCGCATTTCCTGGGAATTATATTCTGTCTGCTGACACTGAACACAATTGACACAGGCAGCGCTGCCGACGGCACTGTCGAAGAGGCCGGGTTCATTGCATTCTGCCTTGCGGTGATGGCCCATCCGGTGATGGACACTCTGCGCGTGATGACAATGCGCATATGCAACGGAAATTCGCCCTTCAAGGCTGACAAGACCCACCTGCACCACGCAATCATCAACTGCGGACTCAGCCACTTAAAGACTACGCTCACGATAATAACCCTGAACCTTGTAGTTGTGGGAGTATGGTACGCTACATACGCTACGGGACAGTCGGCGACAATACAGTTCGTAACGACGCTGTTCGCGGCGGTAACGGCGATAATAATACCCTATTTCGTCATTGTTAAGATTCAGAAGGGCCACCCTGAACTGCTCAAAAAGAGACAGGCTAAGATTGAGAAGAGACAGACTGCGTAAAAAGCAGCATCAGGATACAAAAAAAGTGCAACCTTTGGGGTTGCACTTTTTTTGTTGGATATATACTTATTTGCTGATAATTTCGAGCATTTCTGCCGCAAGACGCTTTCTGTCGTATGCAGCGGCAAGCTTCTCGCCACCATCGCAACAGCTTTTGTAGACCTCGGGCGAAGAGAAAAGGGTGTTCAGTTTCTCGAGGAAGTCCTCGCGATTCTCGGGCTCGTAGAAAAGGCCCGCGCCGAACTCCTCGACCATTTCTCGCGCCTCACCATCGACTCCGAGCATGATGGGAATGCGCATAGAAGCTGTCTCGAATATCTTCGAGGGGATTACTGTTGTAAAGAGAGAGCTCTTACGCAGATTGACAAGAGCCGCATCCTGCAGGGCAATATACTCGGCAACCTCGTTCTTGGAAACAGAGTCGAGCAGCACCACATTCTTGATACCCTCGCTCTCTATCTTCTGCTGGATATTCTCTTTCTCGGCACCGTTGCCAAGAATCATAAGAGCATAATCATCGAGATCTTTCACGCAATCGATGAGAAAATCAATCTTGTGGGCCATTCCCAGAGTGCCCACGTATCCAAGCACACGCTTGCCCTCGAGGCCCAGCTTGCGAAGAAGCTCCTGCGACTTCTCACGAGGCTTGAAAAGCTCGGTATTCGCACCGTTCTTGATGACAAATATCTTATCCTCGGGGATTCCCTTCTTTGCAATCTCGCGCTTGAAAGAGTTTGTAACAACCACAATCTTCTTAGCCGACGAGTAGCACCATTTCTCCTCTTTAGAGAAATATTTCAGCACCACACTCTCTTTCATTGCACCCACAGCCTTGATTGAGTCGGGCCACAGGTCGCGCACCTCCATTATCCAAGGCTTGCGCTTGAAAAAGCCGAGCGTGCGTCCCGACAGAGCAGTGAAGAACTGCGGAGAGGTTGCGACGATAATGTCACACTCGCGGAAGAGTCCGGCAAAGAAAGATGTTACGGAAAAACTTATAAAGTCGATGATTCTTTTAATGAATCCCTTGTTTGCGGTCATATAGCTCCACACGCGCACAACCTTTATTCCATCCATGCATTCGGTCTTGCACAGAGAGTTTGTGTAGCCCGGGTAGACTTTACCCTGAGGATAGTTGGGGAAACAGGTGATGACAGTTACGTCGTGACCGGCCTTCACCCACTCCCTGCAATGCTCGAATGTACGCGTAGCGGGAGCGTTAACCTCGGGTGGGAAATTATCTGTCAAAAATAATATTTTCATATAATCGAAACAGAAAAATCACTTATTAATTTGTCAAATGTACAGTTTCTAATATTAGAAACGTAACATACTCTTTTTTATTGCAATCAATCAAAAAATTGTTACCATTAAAAAGGTTGCGCCGTATTTACGGTACAACCTTTTTTATATTCTCAACAGACGCCCTGCCCCGAAAAGAGGGCGGACACCCTGTTTTTCTCTATTTTTTAAATGTTCCGCAGAAGTCGAACACCTGAACATTGTCGCGGTAGTTGAGCGACGCAAATTCGCGGTGGTTGACAAGGAAGGCAACGATGTCTGCCTTTTCGTATGCGGTCTTGTAAGGAGTGAGCTTGTACACGCTGTGCTCCTGTACGTTTGGCTCGACCACAAGAATCTCAACCTTGTCCGAAAGCTGCATTACGCTTGCTGTAATTGACTTTGCGGGCGACTCGCGCAGGTCGTCGATATTGGGCTTGAACGCAAGGCCCATCATTGCAACCACAGGCTTACGATGGTTCTTGAGCTCGAACTCGAGGATTGCATTCTTCACCTTCTCGGCGCACCACTGAGCCTTGTAATTGTTTATTTCGCGCGCCGAAGCGATTATACGCGCCTCTTCGGGGTAGGCCGAAGTGATGAAATAGGGGTCGACAGCAATGCAGTGGCCTCCTACTCCGCAGCCGGGCTGCAGGATGTTCACTCGGGGGTGCTTGTTTGCCAATTCTATAAGTTCCCACACATTGATTCCTGCCTTGTCGCAGATGTATGAAAGTTCGTTGGCAAAAGCTATCTGCACGTCGCGCGAAGAGTTCTCTGTAAGCTTGCACATTTCGGCAGTCTTGCAGTTTGTTGCGTGAAGCTCGCCTGTAACGAATGTGCGGTAGAATTCCTTGGCTTTTTCGGTAGACGCATCGTCGATTCCGCCGATGACGCGGTCGTTGTTCACCAATTCGTAAATTACATTTCCGGGGAGGACTCTCTCGGGACAATAGGCAATATATATTTTTCCGCGGAGTTCGGGGCGCTCTTTATAGATAATCTCGGCCATATATTCTGTAGTTCCCACAGGCGAGGTAGACTCAATTACGTAAAGGTCACCGGCCTTCAACAAGGGAAGCACCATGCGTGTGGCAGACTCCACAAAAGAGATATCAGGCTGATGTTCGCCTTTGAAAGGAGTGGGGACAACCATAAAATAGGCATCGCTCTCTTCGGGCTTAGTAAATGCTTTGAAGTTTCCCGATGCAATAACCTCTTGCAACATCTCTTCGAGACCAGGCTCTACAATGTGCAATTTGCCGCTGTTGGTCATTTTTACAACAGTCTCATTAATATCAACTCCGACAACCTCTACCCCATGCTTGGCAGCAATAATAGCCGTAGGAAGGCCTATATAGCCCAAGCCCATAAAACATGCTTTCATATATAATTTACCTATTTTCTGTTTTTATAATACAGCACTTGCCCGCATACAACAGCGAGTGTGTTTTTCGCGTATTCAAAGATGCAAATTTACATCTTTTTTTATATTATACACAGAATTTTATCGTTATTATGTCCTTTTTTTACAAAACTCGCGCATTTTACACATCCGTTCATAAAATGTGCAAGCAGAAACATTTAGAACTTTTTGAAGCTCAACACCGAATAGAGCGACTCGAGCACTAGGCTCTTGTCTGTAAGTTTGCGAACATAGAAACGTTGTTCCTGTCCGTCCATTCCCATACTCGCCAACAGTTTTTCACCTGCATCGGCGCCTATCATCTGAATGAACAGAGAATCGCCACGGTGCTGGAAACGCGCATAGCATGAGCCGTTGCCACGCAACTGCATAAGGTCGAGCTGCACGGCCATAAAATAGCTCTTTTCACGGCAGTCGACCTTGTCGCCCGAAGCAACATACTCAATATCCATCAGTTTCCAAAAGCCACCCAGTTCTCCATTGTCGTCGGCCTTTTGGCACGAAGCGACAAGAAAGAGAAAGAGAAGCGAGGCAAAGAACATTTTCATACTATTCATTTCAATCGCAATTAATCTTTAACAAGCTCCTCGTCAGAAGGTTCGGTAACAAGCTCGCTGCCACCATTGGTGCGCAAAATCTTGTAGTTCAATTTTGCCACGATAATAGACATCAGAGGGCTGAGGAGATTGAAGAAGCAGAAGGGCATGAATGCCAATGTGGGAACGCCTAGCACCATGCTCTGCACCACTCCGCAGGTGTTCCAGGGAATGAGCACCGAGGTTACCGTTGCCGAGTCCTCTGTTGCGCGGCTGAGCACACGTCTGTCCACTCCCAATTTGTCGAAGCTCTGCTTGTTGAGGTCGCAGGCGAGGATGATCGACATAAATTGGTCGCCAGTGCAGCAGTTGAAGAAGAGTCCCGAAAAGACGGTTGCCGACACGGCGCGTGTAACATTGTTTACACCCTTGAGCAGAGTCTTTGTGATTGCGCCCATCATTCCGCTGCCCACCATCACTCCGCCGAAGCACATTGCAGTGAGCACCAGCCAGATGACATTCATCGCGCCACCCATTCCTCGTGTGGAAACAAGATCGTTGAGCACCGAATGTCCCGTGTCGATGGCTGTGGAATTACAGCAGCTTGTAAGCACTCCAAGCACCGCGGTCTTGAAGTCGAGAGCATCGCCACCGCCAATCTGAGCAACCAGCGAAGGCTGGAAAATGAGCATCGCCACGCACGCCGAAAGCATCGACAGGAAGAGTGTCACAAGGGCGGGAACCTTGAATGCAATCAGAGTAAAGGTGAAGATGGGCACGATGAGCAGCCACGGAGAAATGTTGAAACTTTGATGCAGTGCATCGACAAGCTCGCTCGACATTGCATTGTTGCTGTCGTACATGCAGATACCGGCCACTGTGTATATTATCAATGCAATGGCAAAGCTGGGGACGGTTGTGTACATCATGTATCTTATATGGTCGAAAAGCTTCACTTTTGCCGTTGATGCCGCAAGCACTGTAGTATCCGAGAGAGCCGACATTTTATCGCCGAAGTATGCACCCGAAATTACCGCGCCCGCAGTCCACCACTCAGGGAATCCGTTGGAGTAGCCGATGCCCATGAGCGCAACACCGATGGTGGCACAGGTTGTCCACGAGCTTCCGGTAACGACACTCACCACCGCACATATTATGCAGGCCGAGACAAGAAATACCGCAGGATGCAATATCTGGAGTCCGTAGCTGATGAGTGTGGGCACCACTCCGCTAATCATCCATGTGCCGGCAATGGCACCGATAAAGAGGAAGATGAGAATAGAGGCACTCGATGAATAGATATTCTTCGCTATCGACTTTTCAAGAGTCTCCCAGCTGACGCCATAGAGGCCCATCGACAATGCAACAGCCACGGCAGTAGTGAGAATGAGCGCAAACTGCGTACCTCCATCGAGAGCATCGGCCCCCTTCAAATATATTACCACTGCCAGCAAAGAGGCCAATAATACTATCGGCACAATAGACACCCAAAAGGATGGTTCTTTTTTAATGTTTTCCATTTATAGTTCGTTTATATTTTTAAGTTCAGTGTTCGGGTAGTAGTGAGAGAGGATTGCACGATGGTCGTAGCCCTGCTCGCTCATGGCCGCAGCGCCTATCTGGCAGAGGCCGACACCGTGGCCCCACCCTGCGCCGCGCAGCACAAATTCAACATTTCCACCCGCATCTATTTGTTTATCAACGACAAAAGCAGAGCTATAAAGATGACTGGGCGATAGCCAACGCCTTATTTCGAGCTCTTTGCCCACAATCATTGTTTTTTCGCTGCCCACTATTTTCAACTTTATTATGCGGCCCGAAGCGCCTCGCTGCAGAGGCACAAGCTCAAGGATGCGTCCAAAGTCGATGCCGCTCTTTCTCTTTATCAGCGCCGAGAGTTCGTCGGTCGTATAGGTTACCGTCCAACGATAAAAATCGTTCGTCTCGCGGTCGTAGCCGTTGAGCACCTGAGCAAGCACACGGCTGTCGACTGCCGAGCAAAAAGCCTCGTCGCGCCCCTCTATCCAGCGGCGGGCAGCCTCCTCGCTACTTGCGTCGAAGGGCTCGGCACCCGAAGGCGCGTCCCTGAAAGTGGCCAGATAGGGAACATCGACATTTTCCCAGCACGAGGAGAAGTTCTCGGTGATTCCGCCGCAGCATTTGCTGAAACGCGCATCGCAGACAGTGTCCTCACTGACAAGCACCACCCCCGACGTCTCGGCTACCGCACGCACCACATTGGGATTCATCGCACGCGTCATTCCCTGGTAGCGCTGACAGTGGTCGTCGGCGCAAAAGTCGAAAAGTTTATGATCTTCGCGAGCGTACCAACGTACAATCTCGCCGTCGTCGCATTTCTCGCACAGCGAACTTTCGACGCACTCTTTTTCGGCACGAGCCAGCTGAGCATAGAGCCAGCTGCGCGAAATTACAGCGTGGGCCTTGAGCAGCTGCAACGAAGAGGTCGACGACATTTCCGAAGAGATCACACTCTGCAGATAATCCTCGACACCAATGCGATTCACGAGCCTGACCTTGCCATCCTCGACAAAGAAGAGAAGCTCGCCCGCAAAAAGCTGATTTTCGCATCGTTCCCAATGAAAGTCTATTCCGATGACCACATTGTACACTGTAAAAGTGCAGTCATCGGCATTGGGAGTAAAGAGCAGCCTGTCGAATTTGCGGCCCTGCCACTCGACGCAATCGCCACAGACAGAGACACATCCCTCGCCTGTAACGCTCTCCGCGCCGCCACCCGAAAAGGTGCCGTTCATAGAAAATGCAATCTCCTCGGAGAGAAGAATTCCAATATCTACCCGCCTCATTGACACGAAGATATTTTTTCGGCAACAGCAACTGCCGCATCGGCAGGCAATGCCACCTCCTTTATTATATTGTACGCCTCGTCGGCTGTAATCGAAGCATAATCCTCGCCACGCGCAAGGATGAGCACTCCTGCCATGTCCAGCGCGCCGGGGCTGACGAGACGACGACCGTCGCCGTCAACAAAATAGCAGTCGGGGCGATGTTTGTAGCGGGGGAAGACTGTAACGCTCCATCCCTCGCTCTCGCTGTAGAGGGCAAAGATGTTCACGGGAGGCTCGGCACCCTCTTCGGACGAAGGAAGGTGGGCCATCAGCTTTTTGAAGCTGCTCTCCACAGCCGACTCGTCCTTGCCCTTCACAATGAAGAGAGGCGCAGGATAGGCATCGGAGTAATATATTCCTGCCGCAGCGTCGCCACACAGCAGACGCGAGGCTGCCTCGATTCTCTTTTTCCACGCACGCCCCAAAAGAGGAACGTCGCTGCTGCGAACAGCCTGAAGATGAGCGTGGTCGGGAGCCGAGGCACCACATTTTGCTCCATTATAGAATACTGCCATTCCTCGCCAACGACGGGCAAGGAAAAGCATGTCCGCAAACATAGGCTCGATGAGCTGCGGAGTATGTTTCTTTGTTACTATTGTCAAATGTCCGGGAAGCACGGGGAAGGGATTCACAAGCACCTCCAGCGAAGCGCATATATCCCTGTGCAACTGCTCGGGGCAGCGATTCTTTGCACAGAGGAAGCAGGGACGCTCGGCAATGCTCTTTGCATCCACCGCAGCTGCCGTCGAACGTATGCGGGCAGGATTAAACTGCATCTGCAGGCCATTGTCGAAGATTGTAGTCTCTACATTCTCCAATGCCTTGCAGCGTTCGGCGGTCTCGGGCCAGCATTCAAGCTGTTTCTTTAAAAATGACGAGACGCCCGTGCGACAAGGGCCTGCCCACTGCTTCACAAGCTTGATGCGGGCTTTAAGCTCATCGCTGCGCAACGAATCCTTATAGAAATTATTCTTGTTCACCTTTTCGCGCGAGAGGGCCGCGTCGGAGTTTCCTCCCCAGCGACGGCACAGATAGAGAACATCATAGATGCGTCCCACTCTGTAACGCCTAGAAATCTGCAGGCCCACAGCATAGTCCTCGCCGTAGCTTACGTTGGGGAAGCCCACCTCGCGGATGACGGGAGTGTAGAATGCACGCGGAGCGCCAAGGCCGTTTATGCGCAGGGCATTGTTGCGACCATTCTCTTCGGTCCACTCGCGGTGGTCGATGAGTCCGGGAGGCAAAGTCTCGAGGTTAAAATCGCAAATTCTGTACGAGCCGATGAGCATTGCACACTGCTCTTTGTAGAATTCGTCGACAATGCGCTGCAGGGTATCCGCGCCACTGTAAAGGTCGTCGCTGTCGAGCTGCACGGCGAAACGTCCACACAGGGGGCTGTTGACTGCATAGTTCCAGCAGCCGCCGATGCCCAGAGAGCGACTCTCGGGCACAAGATGCACCACACGCTCGTCGCCGAAAGAGTCGATAATTTCGCCTGTTCCGTCGGTCGAGTGGTTGTCCACCACCAGAATATTGAATTTAAATGAACACTCTTGCTTGAGCACCGAATTTATTGCATCGGCAATGGTGGTCTTGCGATTGAGCACAGGAATCACCACCGAGGCCTCGACGGGAAAATCGCCGTCGGAGAGGTTGATATCCTCATATTTATACGGACGCAGATAGCCGCCAATCTCTTTAAGATGAGCGGTGCACACATGCTCCATTTCCACCTGCACCTCACGCTGAGCGGGATTCACATAATCAAACTGTTTTTCGCCGCTCTTGCGAGTGTCATCCTCGCACTCTTCGTAGACAAACTCCCGGAAATGAGTGAACGCACCCAGGCGGCTGAGCGCGAGACGCAATTGGTAGAATCCCGCATATTTATACTCCTGAGGATTCTGTGCAAGATACTCTTTCAGAGCCGAAGTGCGGAAGATGAGCAGCGAGCCGAAGTCAAAGTCGTTGCGCAGGCTGCCACACTGATAGTCGATGGCCGGCGCCTCTTCGCGCACTCCGTCGGTAACCTTGTAGCAATCGGCGTACAGCATCACCGAATTTTCCTTTTGCATGGCTGCAAGCATACGCAGCAACGCCTCGGGCGCGGGAAGTTTCACACCCTCTTTGGCAACGTAGAGCACAAATTCCGAAGTTGCCGCACTCGCAATCTCTTTAAAAAGAGCAGTATCGGCCAACGAATTTACACGCAGCAGACGTGCGTATCCGGGTGCATTGCACTCGGCAGAATCGCCACACAGATAGTACACCTGCCCCACGCTGCCCGCCGCCACAAAGCCATCAACAGCCTGCGCGCCGCACTCATCGGCAGAAAAGGGCATAAAAAAATCGATTGTATAATTGTTTTTCATTTTTTCAACATTTAAATTGTCCACAGCCGCAATTCGGCAAAAATATTCGCAAATTTACAAATAGTTCTCTCTTTACAAAAATTGTGAGCGAATAATACATCAAAATAGAATAAAATCAATCAAAAAAGCATCGATAATATGCAAACATCACAATAATTGTTTCAAATGAAAAATTTATTCACTACCTTTGCTTTTCAGCAAAAGCAGGCGAATTTTATTTTATGGAAAAAATAGAGAAAAAACAGCTGTTGGGAATGACCATCGAGCAACTGCAGGATGTTGTTGCAGGCGAGGGAATGCCCCGTTTCACAGCCAAACAGATAGCAGACTGGATATACAAGAAACGTGTCGACTCCATCGACCAGATGTCCAATCTCTCGATAAAAAACCGCGAGAGACTCGCAGCCTCGTACGAGGTTGGAAAGAAGGCGCCGGTAGAGGCCATGCGCTCGATAGACGGAACGATAAAATATCTGTACGCCACAAGCGACAACCGATTCGTCGAGGCCGTGTATATCCCCGACGGCGACCGTGCAACATTGTGTATCTCTTCGCAGGTGGGCTGCAAGATGAACTGCCTATTCTGCATGACAGGCAAGCAGAGCTACACTGCCAACCTTACAGCCAACGAAATTCTTAACCAGATTTACGCGCTTCCCGAATACGACAAGCTCACCAACCTTGTGTTTATGGGAATGGGCGAGCCCTGCGACAACCTCGCAAACCTGTTGCAGGCAATAAAAATATTGACCGCCGACTACGGCGCAGCAATGAGCCCCCACCGCATAACTGTCTCTACCGTGGGACTGCGCAAGGGATTGAAGCCCCTGCTCGAGGCCGGCGACTACCACATTGCCGTCAGCCTGCACCACCCGCTGCCCGAGAAACGCAGTGAACTTATGCCCGCCGAAAAGGGTTATTCGATAAAAGAGGTTGTGGAGCTTTTGCGTGGCTACGACTTCAGCCACCAGCGCAGATTGACATTCGAGTATATTGTATTCAAGGGAGTGAACGAGACCCTCTACCATGGCCGCGAGCTTCTGAAACTGCTCGAAGGACTCGACTGCCGCATCAACCTCATCAGATACCACGCAATACCCTCGGTGCCTCTCGAAGGTGTTTCCGAAGAGGAAATGACAAAATTGAGAGACTATCTGACGAAAAATGGCATCTTCACAACCATCCGCGCCTCACGAGGCGAAGATATTTTCGCAGCGTGCGGAATGCTTTCGACACTGAAACAGAGTAAAAACAAAGAAATTCAATAAAAAACAATGAAAAAGATTATATTCATACTTTTGGCAGCCGTGGCAATCGTTGGCTGCAGCGGCAACGGCGGCGGTGGCAAGAAAAGCTCTTTCTTTGCACAGACATCGGTGGGCACGCCCTATGAACTTCTTGTAGTGTGCAACCACGACCTGTGGGACGCCCCTGCGGGACAGGCGTTGAAGGAGGTGCTCACGTCGGACATTCCCGGACTTCCGCAATCGGAGCCCTCGTTCCGCGTGTCACAGGTGAGTCCCTCGTCGTTCACACAGATGTTCAAGCCCTTCCGCAACATCATCGACGTGCAGATTGACCCCACACGCTACACACAGTCAAAATTCAAATACACAAGAGACAAATACGCCGAGCCGCAGATGGTACTCACCATCCAGAGCCCCAACGCTATCGAGTTTCAGAAATTCGTAGAGGACAACGGCCAAACAATCATCGACTTTTTCACTTCGGCCGAAATGAACCGCGAGCTCGACGAACTTAAAAAAGACTATCAGAGAGCGTTCCTCGACTCCATCCGTAAAAAGTTCGACTGCGACATGCACATTCCCACCTACCTTACAGCTATCAAGAGCGAGAAGGATTTTCTGTGGGCATCGGACATGAACAATGCAGGAAAAGAGACTATCGAGAATATCGTAGTGTACAGCTTCCCCTACACTGACGTAAAGCTGTTCACACGCGAGAATTTCATCAAGAAACGCAACGAAATATTGAAAAGACACATTCGTGGCGGACGCGAGGACAGATACATGACCACCGACACACTGCTGAGCGACACACGAGAGACCTCGTTCCGCGACAGATATATGCTCGAGGCACGCGGCCTTTGGGCAATGGAGAATGACATGATGGGCGGCCCCTACGTTTCACACTCTTTCGTGGACGAAGTGAACGGCAAGATAATTGTGGCCGAGGCTTTTGTTTACGCACCCAGCACCGACAAGAGAAAGATGATGCGCAAGCTCGAGGCGGCACTCTTCTCGCTGAAGCTCCCCGCCGACCGTCAGATTGAGAACAGCATGCAGATTCCTGTCATCATCATTGAAGATACAATAAAAAACGACACAAATAAATAAAAATATGAGCGAAGAACGCAAAATACGCATAGGCATCACCCAGGGTGATATCAACGGAATAGGATACGAGGTTATCCTGAAGACCTTTGCCGAGCCCGAGATTCTGGAGCTGTGCACTCCCATCGTCTACGGCTCGCCCAAATTGGCAGCCTACCACCGCAAGGCATTGGAGCTTACCACACAGTACAATGCAATTGACAAGGCCGAGGATGCAGAAAATGACAAGCTTAACATCATCAACTGCAACGACGACGAAGTGCACATTGAGCTTGGCCACGCGACAAAAGAGGGTGGAAAAGCTGCATACGAGGCATTGGAGAAGGCCATCAGCGACTACAAGGAGGGCAAGATTGACGTAATCGTCACCGCCCCCATAAACAAGAACAATATTCAGGGCGAGGGATTCGACTTTCCCGGACACACAGAGTATCTGCAACAGCGCATGGGTGGCGAGGAAAAGGCACTCATGATTCTGTGCAGCGGCGACCTGCGCTTCGCGCTTGCGACCTCTCACCTGCCTCTGCGCGACGTTGCGAATGCTATCACTCCCGAACTTCTCGAGGAAAAGATTGCCGCATTCAACAAGAGCCTCAAAGAGGACTTCAACATCGACGCACCCAAGATTGCAGTGCTTGCACTGAACCCCCACGCGGGCGACAACGGCGTCATCGGCACCGAGGAGCAGGAGATTATTAAGCCCACCATCGAAAAGATGAGCAAGGAGGGTATCCTGTGCTACGGCCCCTTCCCCGCCGATGGCTTTATGGGCAGCGCAAACTACACCCGCTTCGACGGAATCCTCGCAATGTACCACGACCAGGGCCTCGCACCCCTGAAAGCATTGGGAATGGAGGACGGAGTGAACTTCACAGCCGGACTCTCGGTAGTGCGCACATCACCCGCACACGGCGTCGCATACGACATTGCAGGCAAAGGCTGCGCCGACGAGAATTCTTTCCGTCAGGCAATGTATGCGGCAATGGACATCTTCCGCAACCGCAAGAACAACGAGTATGCCCACCGCAACCCCTTGCGCAAGCTCTATTTCGAGAAGCGCGACGACAGCAACCGACTGAATCTGCAACAACCTGACAACGAATAAAAAGAGAATATGAAATTCGCCATAATCGCAGCAGGCGAAGGCTCACGCTTGGCACAAGAGGGGGTGAAACAGCCCAAACCTCTTGTGCCTTTGCATGGAACACCGCTCATCGAACGTCTGATTAAGATTTTCAACAGCCACAATGCCGAGTCGATAAGCATCATCATCAACGGACAGCAGCCCGACACGCTGGCGCTGCTCGAGAAGCTGAGCAATGAGTACCCGCTGAACATTGTCGTGAAGGACACCCCCAGCTCCATGCACAGCCTCTACGAAATGAGGGAGCATCTGCGTGGAGGAAAATTCTGCCTCACGACCGTGGACACAATCTTCGACGAGAAGGAGTTTGCCGAGTATATTAATATTTTCGAGGCAAGCACCGACGACGGAGTGATGGCCGTGACACCCTTCATCGACGACGAAAAGCCACTGTACGTGGGCACCGACGAAAAGATGGGAATCACAGGCTTCTACGACGAGCCTCACAGCGACAGCCGCCACATTTCGGCAGGAATATACGGGCTGCGCGAGAATGCCCTCGACGTTCTTGAACGCTGCATAGAAGAGGGGCAGTCGCGCATGCGCAATTTCCAGCGCCAACTGATAGCCGAGGGGCTGAAGCTGAAAGCCTGCTCGTTCGAGAAAGTGATAGACATCGACCACGCAAGCGACATTGAAAAGGCCGAAGAACTTTTGTCATAAAGAGACGCAAAGATGAAGATAGCAGGAATTCCACGCAACCCCGAGAACTCACCGAACATGTCCGACAAGGACATGCGGCTCTTCCACGAAATTGCCGAAGAACTGCGCAAGAGCGGCCACTCGGTGACACTGCTCGACGAGAGCGATGAGATTCCCGACGACTGCGAAGCACTCTTTCATATGTCACGCACAGCCGCGACACTCGACAGACTCGCAGAGTGTGAAGCGAAAGGCATCTTTGTAACCAACCCCGCCGCAGGAGTGAGAAACTGTTCGCGTCGTGAGTTTGTAGAGATTCTGCAGCGAAACAGCATACGGCAGCCAAAATATACGCTCATAGATGTCGCTGCAGACAAAGAGAGGAATTTGCAATTCCCCGGATGGCTGAAGAACAGCAAAGGATGGTCGTGCAAGGCCGATGACGTGCAGTTTGTTGCCACGGCCGAGGAGTATGCACGAGCACTCGACGCGCTTGCCGCTAACGGCCACAGCGAAGCAATCTTCTGCGAGCATATTAAAGGAGACATTGTAAAATTCTACGCCATTCGAGGCGAGGAGTTTTTCCGCTACCACTACCCCGACCCCTCGGCGACAAAGTTCGGGCTCGAGAGGATAAACGGCGAGGCACAGAGACACAAGTTCGACGCCGAGCAGCTGCGCGAGACAGCGCTTCAGGCGGCCGAGGCAATGAACATAAACATCTTCGGCGGCGACTGCATAATAACCGCCGAGGGAGAAATTTACATAATAGACATCAACGACTTTCCAAGCTTTTCGGCCTACCGCAGCGAGGCAGCAAAAGCGATAGCATCATCCATAATAAAAAGAAAATGAACGAGACTGAACTAAAAGCATACAATTCCACAATAAAGTCGTACGACACAGAGGAGTTCCTCGACCTGTGGATCTACCGCCCTTACGGCTACAAATGCGCGCTATTCTTCAAGAAGCACGGCATTCACCCTAACGTGATTACCATCTTTTCAATATTTCTGGGCATTGCTGCGGGAATATGCTTCATGGCACCCGAGCTTCGCTGGAACATTCTGGGAATGTTCTTCCTGCTGTGGGCCAACCTCTACGACAGCACCGACGGACAGCTTGCGCGCCTCACAGGACAAAAGACACGCTGGGGACGCATACTCGACGGCTTTGCAGGCGACGTGTGGTTTTTCTTCATCTACCTTGCTACAGCCGTGCGCGAGACCTTCGAGCCCATTCCCTTTGCACCCGAATACCAGTGGGGAGTGACAATATGGATTTTATGCTCTTTCTCGGGATTTTGGATACACGGCTCGCAGTGTCAGCTTGCCGACTACTACCGCAACATTCACCTATATTTCATCCAGGAGAAGAACGGCAACGAGTTTGACAATTCCGAGGCGCAGAAGGTAAGATACAAAGAGACCCCGTGGAAAGGAAACTTCTTCTGGAAAATATTCCTTTACGCCTATATTGGCTACACTGCCAACCAAGAGCGAATGTCACCCAAATTCCAGAAATTCATTGCCACCGTCAACGAAAAGTACAGCAACAACATTCCCGCCTCGCTGCGCGCGGAGTTCCGCCGTGGCAGCCTGCCGCTGATGAAGTACACAAACATCATCACCTTCAACAGCCGCGCGCTCTTCCTGTGGTTCTCGCTGCTCGTGGGACAGCTGTGGTTGTACATCTTCTTCGAGATTTTCATTCTGGGAGCAATATTCCTTTATATGCAGCACCGCCACGAGAAGCTATGCAAAGAATTAACTGCTAAAATTGAATCGGGCTATGATTTCCGCTAAAGGCATCATCTTCGACTACGGAGGCACCATCGACACTAACGGCGTACATTGGGCCGAGGTTATTTGGGCCGAGTACCAACGTGCCGAGACAGGCATCAGTCGGGAGCTGTTCCGAGAGGCCTATGTTCACGGCGAGCGCACGCTGGGCAAGAACCGCATCATAGAGCCCACGCACACCTTCCGCGACCTTCTGAACATTAAGATAAAAATACAGTTCGACTATCTTGTAGCGCAGGGCGCCACGCATCTTGCGGTTGGAAACAAGGCCACAGAAATTGCCGAAGGCTGCTACTCCCAGGTGCTCGAAACGCTGAAAACCACCTGCGGCATTGTTGAGGAGCTTTCTAAAAACCGCCCCACGGTGCTTGTCACCAATTTCTACGGAAATATGCCTGTGGTGCTCAAGGAGTTCTCGCTCGACAAATATTTCGACACTATTGTGGAGTCGTCGGTTGTGGGCATCCGCAAGCCCGACCCTCGCCTCTTCGCACTTGGAGTGGAGGCTCTGGGGCTGCCCGCCGAAGATATTGTGGTCATCGGAGACTCTTATCGCAAAGACATTGCCCCCGCACGTTCACTTGGCTGCAAGGCTGTGTGGCTGAAAAAGGTTGTTTGGGAGGAGGAACCGATTGAAGTGGGGAAAGAGCCTACGGCTATTATAGATAATCTGCAGCTACTGTCTGAGATTATCGGGTAGATAGTTATTTTATATGGGGATTGAGGGCAAGATATCCTTTTTGCGAGGTTAATCTTACCCTTATTTTTTGTTGCAATTCGGTAGGTTGATTTATTTATACGTACTTTTTGTGCCGACAAAAAGTACCAAAAAGCTCTGCGCATGGTCGCTTTCTTAACGGCAAACGAAACTGATGATTTTTGGGCGTTGCGGAACTCGTTCAGTTATCCCCGCTTCGCGTGTATAACTCACACTCACACAGTCCTCACGCTTATCCAAAAATCATTGACGCCGTTTGCCTAAAAGCTTAAATGCGCACCAACCAAGCAATGCTCCACTCAATTAATAAACACTCAGCTGCTTAGCATTAAGCAATGCAAAAGTTACTTAAAAAAATACAGCACTGTCAAAATCACAGGCAACGAACGCAGAAAAGGCGCGGATAAGAGTGTGAAAGTTTTTTTGGCGCGCTGTGGCGCGGCTAAACTTGCACACTCCCGCGTAGTCTTTCTGTGGGGAAAGTTGCTGACAAGTAGCGCCCAACCGAGGGATATTTTCGTTTACGAAAATTCGTGAGCAAAAGGGCGATACGACTGATTTTGTCTGTGCTGTGCCTTTTGCACCCTTTTGGGCGCCAAAAGGGTGGATAGAAACAATGGCCTGTAAAATTGCAATAAAAGATTAAGGGTAAAAACTGCTGCTAACTGCAAAAACTAAAAGCTATCATAGAATACAAAAAAATGATTGAGGACTGTTTGTCCTCAATCCCCATATAAAAAACACAAAATGCAGCGCCGAAAAATAGCGCTGCATTTAAAGTGTAAAGACTAATACTCCCTCGTAATTATCAACAGATTGGTGAGAGCCTGCTCATCACCCATAAGCGCAGCGGTGCTGAAAGCCTTCTTCGCAGCGTTGCGTCGATGCTCGCGGTAGTCAATGACCCCCATAAGATTGAGCGCACGGGCATCGTCGCTGTACTTTGCAAGCTCGGTGCGCAGACTATCGTAGTCGGGCGTCTCGTTGCTCATAAGCTCATTCACCACTTTATTAAGCTCGGTGGCAACGCTGTCGGGCCTATTCTGATAATAGATGCGTGCGCAACAGGCCTGACGCTGATTCTGCAACGTCCCTTTAGCCAAATGTTTCAGGAGATTGCCATTCATTGCTCCGCGCAGCAGTGTCTCGCGACGCGCAGGAGCCTTTTCGGCGCGCAGGATAGTCACCATTGAGTCGCCCGAGGCAATGTCGCCGCCGGCCACCGATTCATATATAAGTTCCCAATTACGGCCGCCGTCGATAATCTCGAACACAGAGTCGGGGAGGTTGCAGTGGTACTTGAGCTTGTCGCGCAGAGAGCCTGCACGCTGCTCGCCCAGGCGGCGGACGTTTCTCTCGCCATTGTCGGGCGAGGAGTAGCCCACCAGCTGTACAACCTCAATCTGAGCCATCGAGTCGGCAACCATCGAGGAGATGAGGCTGGCAAGCGAATCTATAAGATTGCTATTCTGCATGTAGCTGTTCTCGAGCACGTAGCTTGCGGGACGAAAATTCACGGCAAACTCGCTCTCGCGGTAGGCGGGAATATTATTCTCGTCGAGCGGCTGATAGTAGCGCATGGGGAAGATGCAACGATGGCGATAGGATGCGCGGTCGGCATTCGTTACTGCATCGCTCACGCGGTGGCAGCTTAGCGGCGAGGCTTGCGGCAGATGAATATAGAGAGAGTCGCTCTCTGTGAAATATCCTTTTTTGCTCTGCACAGTGCAGTTGGTGACGGCTATCATGCTGTCGCTCACCATCGTCTCGGGGACAACCATCGTGCAACGCACCATTCCCGGCGACGAGAGGGCGGGCGTGTAACCATACTCTTTAAGAAATGCTTTTCGGAACTTTTTGCCCTGGAAGCAACGTGTAGTGTCGCACACACAGGTGTCGGGGCAGCAGATGCTGCTCGTCAACATCAGTTGTTCATTGTCGGGAATGTCGTCCACAAAATAGCTCATTGTAATGTGCCAGCAGCTGTCGCTGTGTACAGCCGCATAGCTGTCGGGGACGATGATGCGCGCCTGAAGCATTGCAACTGCAAGCACCATCGAAGCAAATAGGGCAATTTTTCTTTTCATATAGGGTAAATTTTCATTGGTAAATGAGAAAATATTTCCCCTATACAACGTGCGCGGCTGCCGCTTGTTCCGCGCCGCAACGCTGTTTAGTCTTATTTTCCTAATTTTAAGAAAAAGAATATCTTAAGATGGAAAGTTTTTGCACGTTTCACTCTTATTTAAAGAAAATAGACTATATTTGTAATGTAATATTTGTATATATGAAACAGAAGGCAACACCATTAAACTGTCCTTTGGAAGAATATGAAGGATGGATAGCAATGAAAGAGTATTGGGACGACTACTCCCACGAATGGAGCTATTCGACACTCGAGGAGAAATTGATTCGCCTTGCAGGTTTCGTAAAGTTGGGAGGGGACCTGAACACTGTCTTGAGCGATTATGCTGAAGGGCGCGACGAAAGTTACAGATGCAGAATACAATGCTGTGTCTTCAGTTACATTGAAAGATTAATTTCGGGAGACTTATTCGAGTGCGGAGCACCCATTATCGACCGTATCAAACGATTGGACAAAGAAGAACTTGTAAGATTATTAACCGAAGAGCTTTTGAGAAGCGTAAAAGAGATAAAAGAGTATGATAATAATTACAAGTTGGTATCTTATTGGAAAATAACGGACGAGTTTGTAAACAACGACGCCAATCTTGACGCAATTGAACGTGAGCATTGGAGAAAATTCCCCGACGAAAGTTTTTCATATTATTCAGACAAGAGCAACAGATGGGAAAAAGGCCCCAAATATAGTTTATGTTAAACAACAAGCAATTAGGATTGATAGGCGAAACAGCCGTGACATTGGAACTGTTGAAAAGAGGGCTGGATGTCATTAATATAAACTGTACGTACAATAACTACCAGAAGGCGGATCTTATATGTATGAACCACGAGAATGGCAAGAGTACAATGATACAGGTAAAGACCGGAACCACAAACAACATCCTCACAGGCTTTGTGTCCGAGCTTGACGGAACAATTCCATTTATAGAAAAAAGCATCATCGGTCCATGGATTTTTGTAAAAACAGACAAAAACAATCTTTCCGAATTTGAATTTTATATTTTAACAAAAGAGGAAATCCTTGAATTGATTACATCCAGCAACAGATGGTACGTTACAGGATGGAACAGACAATTGAAAAGCAAGCCTATTGTAGGCGTAAACATCTCTTGGCTCAAAGGAGAGGGGGAGGCAGCAACAACTGCCCAATCGAAAATTCAGCACAATGAATATAAAAACTCGTTGGGGCACAATTCACTGAATCGTTGGGACAAGATTATAGACATTTTGAAAGAGTGATAATAAAAAGAGAGACGGGGACAGAGGCCCTGAAAAACGCTCGCATACAATAATGGCGGCCACTCGCGAGTGGCCGCCATTATTGTTGGATGTTTGTATTTATCAGTTCATCAGGAAACGCATTACTGCACCCATAAGCTCGGTGCGGAAATTTTCTTGCACGATAGTCTCGAAGGGGAAGCTTGTGGCAAGCACTCTGTAGTTATCGGCAAAGGCGATGCCCGCGCTCTCGCGGCAGTTGTCAAAGACGAAGGCTACAAAGGAGTTTCCAACTGGAGCCAGAATATCGGGGCGCGAAACTGCGTAACATTTGTCGCTCATGGAGCGATTGACGTCGAACGTGAGGTTGGAGCCGAAGATTGTCTTTTCGGAGAGGTCGGCAACGTAGCCCGCGTAGTCGAGTTTAAGCACGTTGCGGATGAAGGCGCGGTCGTTGTCATTGTGAGCCATGTCACTTGCAATGTGCGCGCCGCTGACAAAGATGCGTCCGCCGGCCTCGCAGTAGCTGGTTATCTTGCTCTGCAGCTCCACGGGGAAAGTCTTGTAGGCGCGGTTGTAGCCGAGGCCTGTACCTTTACCACCCTGCTTCTCGCATCCGAGGATGAGGTCGACAGCATCGTACTTGCCCAGCTGCACATAGTCGTCAATCACCGCCTCGCTCGAACAAGAGACGTAAGAGTACTCGTTGGCAGCGAGGGCCTTTCCGTGAATATATGGATAGTTGAAAGTGTTTCCTGCCAGAAGCAGCCCCTCGAGCTCGGAGCCGCTGAGGCCGAGGCCATCCTCGAAGCCTGTGTTCACGCGCTCGAAGTCAAGTTGGCGGCCGCAATATTCAGGGGTGCGCATATAGGGAACACCCGGGTCGGCGTCAATGTCGAAGCCGGCAAGAGAGGTGCTGTTCACCACAGCAGGACCGCTGAGACGATGAAAGCCGTTGACGACAACCACCCTGCCTTTCTCTACCTTGGAAATGCAGGCCGAAAGTTCCTCCGAGGGGAAGCTCTCGCCACCGTCGTTCAACGCTGCCACCTTGAAGCTATACTGTACGTCGGGAAGAACGGGAAGAACTATTGTATTGTGCTCCACCACACGACCATTATCATATTCATTATCATTCACTTTCGTGTAGAGAATATATTTCTCGGCAACTGCTGTGGGCTCGAGTGCGTCCTCGGTGGGCATCCACGCGAGACGCAGGGTGTTCGCCTCCTCGCCAAAATCGATGGAAAAATCCTTCACAGGCAAAGGCTGAACAACGTAGTCGCGTCCATGAACGTAACAAAGATGCTTGAGCAGAGCCTTATAGACGGCGCGCGACATCACAAATTTAAAGTTAGGATCGTGGCCGTAGGCCATGTCCATGAAATTCTGATGCGAGAGCGACTCGAAAATCATCGAAGGCACATAGGGGATGCGCGACTCGCTGTAGCTCTTGTCGAGGATTCCGCGACACGACCATCTGAAGCCGTATGTCTCGCTGATGTCACGCTGCACACTATTGAGAATGTAGCTGATAAAGTCGCGCGAAATGTATCGCGAAACGCCGGCCGGGAGAGTGCCTTTGCCATGGTCGGTGGTAACGACGCCCAGAGAGCCGATAACCTCGTCCTCTTCGGAGATTCCCGCGTCGGAGTGGAAGCCGAATGTCATTTCTATGGGCACGCGCAAGCCCGCCGAGTCGGGGCAGTAGACAGAGCCTCCGACAAGATGGTTAACAGCATGTGAGCGGCTATTAATGTCATCATTGTAATCGCGCTCGCCCTCGCTGGGAGAGTACACGTTGTAGGGGAATCCACTATATTGCAGCGAGTAACGTGCGCCCTCAAGATAGCGGGGAAGGCCGCTCACCTTGAGGCTGTCGCCGCGGGCAACGACTCCCATTCCTCCGCCGAAGCGCACAGCGTCAGCGGTAACAATGCCTTCGTAGCCACTCTCATTGGAGAGCACCACCGACTGATTCTCATGGATACCCTTCTTGAAAAAGAAGGAGCCAAGATAGACCCATGTGCCGCCACCCATCTGCTGATTAACGTGAAATTTTGTGATTCCGCCACTGTGGAGCACACTGTAACGTGCGTCGGGCACGCTGCCCTCGAGGGTGCGGTAAGAGACGTAGATGCCATACTCGCCATCCTCGGGAATTTCGGGAACCCATCGTGCAAGCGCAGTGGCGCCCTTCTCTTCAGGGACGCAGGCTACGGCACGCGCCGTTCCCTCGGTGAAGGGATTCTCGCCATCGACGTAGAATGTATCGCGCGGAGCAAAGCCTGCGCAGCGAGCAGTCTGCCACTCTGACGAACCCTCGTGCTCCTCTACATACTGCGAGCCGCCAGATGTTGCGTCATTATCGACAACCACAGAGTGGCTCTGCCAGCTTCTCTCGCGCGGAGTGTATATAAGCGCTCCGGCATTCTCGAGCATGGGCATCAGGAAGGGAACGACTATCGACTGCGTGAAAAGGTCCTCGGTGGTGCAGAATAGCGAAGGACGCTGCCACTGCCACATATTTTTGTCGGGCGAGAATACTCGTCCGTGACTCTGCCACAGAGCAATGTGTCGGCCGTCGAGTCCGGCAGCAATATCATAGGGACGCGAGACATTGCGCACCCACGGACGGCCCGCGTAGTCGCAAGCGTCCCACAAACGCGTCTCGTCCACCGACTTTTTCTTTCTATATATATTAGGAATAAGATGCTCTATGCGGCGACCGTTGGCCACAATCTCTATGCTGTATTTCTTATACGAAGAGGGAAGAGCCTCTTTCAGCCCCTCGTAGAGCCCCTCGACAACCTCGGGAGTGAATATCTGCGAGCCGAAATTCTTGTTCGTATAGATTGTAATCTTTTTACGTCCGACGACAATATTGCCACGTTTGCGCTCGAGCCCGCAATTCTTTAGGCGCAGATTCTCGGGCTTATAGTTGGCAAAATACTCTTGTATGGCGCGCACAGCCTGTTTCTGGTCGTTGCGAGCCGAGGCGGCAGAGACAACGAACAGACAGACGGCGATAGCGAAAAGCCACCTTAATCTCATGAAATTGTATAGGAATTAAAAAGTTTTTAACGGTAGACTCTGCAAGCGACGAGGCAAGCAGAATCTACCGTGTATCAATAAAATCAGGTTATTTTATAGAAGGAATTATCAGCCCTTCTGAATCTCGGCAACAATCTCTTTTGCCTCCTTGTCGAACGACTCGCACAAGGTGTTAAAATAGGCAGAAGCCTTCATTCCCGGCTGCTTGTGGCTGACACGTGCAACAAAATCGTTGTTCATCACAAGAATTCTCTCGAACAATGCGTTCCACTCGGCCACGTCACGGTCGGAATTCATGGCAACATAAACTGCCTGAGACAAAAGTTCACTTGAAATATAACCTATAACCTTCTTTAAATTTTTTCTGCTTGCCATAATAGTTCTTTTTTTAAAATTAAAAATGTAGTGGTAAAGATAGGCTATTGCATTTAAAAACGCAAGAAACAGACAAAAAATCGACAAATAAAAAGAAAAAGAGAATAAAAAACAGCAAAGTACTTTTACAATTCATAAAAAAAAACGAAATTTGCCAATATTTTGAACCTAATTGTAATAAAAATGAAAATAAGCGCATTGCAACAAGCAAGGGCTGCCTATCAGCCCAAATTGCCTCAGGCATTGAAAGGTGTAGTAAAAGTTACTGAAGGCTCTGCAACAAAATCAGTTGCCGACGAAGAGGCTATCAGCAAAATGTTCCCCAACACTTACGGTCTTCCCATCGTAACATTCGAGTGCGGCGGCGAGGAGGTAAACTACCCTGCAATCAACGTAGGCGTAATTCTTTCGGGTGGTCAGGCTCCCGGCGGACACAATGTTATTGCCGGCCTTTTCGACGGTATCAAGAAGCTTAACTCAGAGAGCCGTCTCTTCGGCTTCCTCATGGGCCCCGGCGGTCTTGTAGACCACAACTACAAAGAGCTCACAGCTGACATCATCGACGAGTACCGCAACACAGGTGGTTTCGACATCATCGGTTCAGGCCGTACAAAGCTCGAGAAGACAGAGCAGTACGAGAAGGGTCTCGAGATTATCAAAGAGCTCGACATCAAGGCTCTCGTAATCATCGGTGGTGACGACTCTAACACCAACGCTTGCGTCCTCGCAGAGTACTACGCTGCAAAGAACACAGGTGTTCAGGTAATCGGCTGTCCCAAGACTATCGACGGTGACCTTAAAAACGCATACATCGAGACATCTTTCGGTTTCGACACAGCATGTAAAGTATATTCAGAGGTTATCGGTAACATCGAGCGCGACTGTAACTCGGCACGCAAATACTGGCACTTCATCAAATTGATGGGTCGTTCAGCATCTCACATTGCTCTTGAGTGCGCATTGCAGACACAGCCCAACATCTGTATCATCTCTGAGGAGGTACAGGAGAAGGCTATGTCACTCGACGACATCGTAACATCTATCGCGCAGGCAGTTGCCAACCGTGCAGCAGCAGGCAACAAGTTCGGTACAGTGCTCATCCCCGAGGGACTCATCGAGTTTATCCCCGCAATGAAGTCACTCATCGCCGAGCTCAACGACTTCTTGGCTGTTAAGGGCGAGGAGTACGCAGCTATCAAGCCCGCCGACCAGCGCGAGTACATCATCAATAACCTTTCTGCCGAGAACGCAGCTGTTTACGCAAGCCTCCCCGCAGGTGTTGCACGTCAGCTCACACTCGACCGCGACCCCCACGGAAACGTACAGGTGTCACTCATCGAGACAGAGAAGCTTCTCTCGGAGATGGTTGGCAACAAGCTCGCAGAGTGGAAGAAAGAGGGCAAATTCAACGGCTCATTCAACGCTCAGCACCACTTCTTCGGTTACGAAGGACGTTGCGCTGCTCCCTCTAACTACGACGCCGACTACTGCTATGCACTCGGTTACACAGCTTCACAGCTCATCGCATCGGGCAAGACAGGTTACATGGCATCGGTTCGCAACACAACAGCACCCGCTGCCGAGTGGGTTGCAGGCGGTATCCCCATCACTATGATGATGAACATGGAGCGTCGTCACGGCGAAATGAAGCCCGTTATCCAGAAAGCTCTCGTTGACCTCAACGGTGCACCCTTCAAGACTTTCGCAGCAAAGAGAGACGAGTGGGCAAAAGAGACATGCTACGTATACCCCGGCCCCATCCAGTACTTCGGTCCTTCAGAGGTATGCGACCAGACAACTGCAACTCTTGCTCTTGAGCAGGCTAAGTAATTGACCATAAACGCCTGATGGCAGTTAAAAAGGACAATAAAAAACAGAACGGCGGACGGAAGCAAACTACTTCCGCCCGCCGTTCGTATCGTAAAAAAAAGAACAAGGACCTTCCTCGCTGGATATATGTAATTTCGGCAACCTTCCTTTCCTTTATTTTTATAATAGGCTCTTATTACCTTTTTTTCAGGCCATATTTCTACCGTTTCCGTCCGTGCTTCAACCACAAATACTATGAAGTCTGTATGCCTTCGGGACACTCTGTCTATGGCATCGACGTTTCGCGCCACCAGGGAGACATTGATTGGGAGAGATTGAGCACAGGGCATCACCCCGATGCGCCCATCAGTTTCGTCTATGTAAAAGCAAGCGAGGGAAGCGACTTTAAAGATGTGAAATTCAAGGAGAATTTCGAGAATGCGCGCAAGCACGGCTTTGTGCGCGGAGCCTATCACTATTTCAGCACAACATCATCGGGACTATCGCAGGCCAACCTATTCATCAGCATGGTGAAACTGCGCAAGGGCGACCTTCCACCCGTCCTCGACATTGAGGAGAAGCCCAAAAACAAGAAAAAATATATTGAAGAGGTAAAAGTGTGGCTCAAGAAGGTAGAGGAGCACTATGGGGTGAAGCCCATCATCTATGCATCGAGCAAATACAAACAAAAGTACCTCGACGACCCATTCTTCAAGGAGTATCCATCGTGGGTGGCCCACTACTACATTCCCGAACTGCGCAAGGGCGAGGAGTGGCTCATGTGGCAATGCACCGACCTGGGCGTATTACCGGGAATAAAAGAGAAGGTGGATATTAACATTTTCAACGGCAGCAAAAAGCAGTTCGAGAACCTGCTCATCGACTAAACTGCTCAATCAGTGTAACTTGCACTTGAGGCAGAATATACTCGCCAAGCCTCGACAAGATTGGTAAAATCTTGTGGCAACTGAGAATCGAAATACATTTCTTCGCCTGTCGTGGGGTGCACAAAGCCGAGAGTCTTTGCGTGCAGCGCCTGACGCGGACACATCTTGAAACAGTTGCGCACAAACTGGCTGTACTTGCTGAAGTGTGTACCTTTGAGAATTTCGTCGCCGCCGTAGCAATCGTCGCTGAAGAGTGTGTGACCAATGTGCTTCATATGCACTCTTATCTGATGCGTGCGTCCCGTCTCGAGGTTGCACTCGACGAGCGAGACGTAGCTCATGCGTTCGAGCACACGATAGTGTGTAACAGCACTCTTGCCCACCATAGGATCATCCGAAACGCACATCTGCAGACGGTTGCGAGGGTTACGGGTGATATTGCCCTCGATGGTGCCTGCATCTTCCTTCACCCTGCCCCACACTACTGCATTATATGTTCGCTTGGTTGTCTTTTTGAAGAACTGCATTCCAAGATGAGCCTTTGCATAGGGAGTTTTTGCCACAACCAAAAGACCCGACGTATTTTTGTCTATTCGATGGACGAGGCCCACCTGAGGATCATTAGGGTCGAAGTCGCTGTTACCACGCAGATGCCACGCAATGGCATTTATAAGTGTGCCGTGAGTATTTCCGCATCCGGGGTGCACCACAAGTCCTGCGGGCTTGTTTATGACCATGAGGTCTTTATCTTCGTAGACAACATCGAGGGGAATATCCTCGGGGATAATTGTATTGTCGTAGGCGGGAGTATCCATAGTGACGGTAACAACGTCACAGGGCTTTACCTTATAGTTTGACTTTACGGGACGTCCGTTCACAGAGAGCGAGCCTGCGTCGGCAGCCTGCTGTATCTTGTTACGGGACATGTGGGCTATATGCTCGACAAGAAACTTGTCGACACGCAAGGGCGACTGCCCTTTGTCGGCAACGCAACGGTACTCTTTAAAAAGTGTCTCGTCGTCGAAAGCGCCCTCGCCCGCCTCATCAGCGGGAATGCCATTCAAAAACTCCTCGTCAAGTGCCATAAGCTGTTATTCGAACCAAGAATCATCAACAACAATGCTGTCGGCATTCCCGACCTCGTCGCCACTGCCAATAACGAGTGTAAGCGTAGAGCCGAGAGGAACCTGTGCCGCGCTCTTGAGAGTATCGGCACCCATTCTTACAGAATAGACCCAATCTTTCTCACCGGCAATGGTAACATGCTCCGTCAGCTTGAAGCCTGCCGCACGCAGACGCGCAACAGCCTCACGCAAAGAGCAGTTGTCGATAACATCGGGCAGAGCAATTGTGGGCTCTTTTCCCGAATTGAGCGTAAGCTGAATCTTGCGGCCTTTCTTTACCTTTGCGGCACCGGCGGGACGCTGCTCGAGAATCTCGTTCTCGGCTGCACCCTTCTGATATTTGTAATCGACAATTTCGTAGCCCAAGAGTTTATCTGCGAGGACTTTTTCACCCGCATCGAGCGACTGTCCGCAAACGTTGGGAACTTCAATAACCTTTCCATGGAGCGTGTAATCGTCGAGCCACGAAAGTACGGCAAAAGGAATGGCGACAACCACGGCTACCATTGCTATAAAGTTTATAAGAATAATTCTTTTTGTTCTTTTCTTCATTTATTCAGAGTATATTAATACAAGGACAAAGGTACAAAAAAAACGGAGCACACGCAACCGAGGGCGAAGTTTTTCACATTCTCATGTTTAAAAATAGAAAAATTATTATATATTTGCAAACTAAAGTTTGCGAACATAGGCTGCACTCGTTGTGTGTGAAAATAAATTTTCCCCCACTCGTTGGCACTATCTTTGCGACTAAAGTTTGCGAACATAGGCTACACTCGTTGCGTGTGAAAATAAATTTTCACCCACTCGTTGGCACTATCTTTGCGACTAAAGTTTGCGAACATAGGCTACATTCGTTGTGTGTGAAAATAAATTTTCCCCCACTCGTTGGCAGTTTTTCGCAACGCCCATAAGAAAAAAACACATTTTACAACTTAATATTATTAAACTATGAAAAAATTATTTTCTTTGATGTTGCTTGCCATTTTCGCAGTGGCTGCACATGCCGAAGATTATGTAATTTCTACAAAAAACACCATGATGGTGTTGAGTGGAAAGAAAGGCGAACGTCTTAATTTTGTCTACTACGGCCCCACAGCCCCTGTAAACGAAATTCGTGCTACCGGCAATGCCGTAAACTGGGGCGCATACCCCACATTCGGTACTCACTGTACAGCCGAGCATGCAATGCTTGTTACTCACCCCAACGGCGACAACTCTCTTGAGCTTGCCATCGAAGAGGTTAAGCAGTACAAGGAGAATGAGGCCAACGTTACAGAGTTTGTAATGAAGGACAAGGTATTCCCCTTCTACGTGAGCGTACTTTACAAGGCTATCCCCGACGTTGATGTCATCAAGGTGTCTACAGTAATCACAAACAAAGAGAAAAAAGCCGTTACACTGAACCGTTTCGCATCGGCCTACCTCCCCATCAAGTCTAACGAAATGTGGCTCTCTTACCTCGTAGGTGGTTGGGGCGCAGAGTGTCAGCTTGTCGAGCAACCCATCAACCGCGGTAGAACAGTTGTCGGCAACCACGATGGTGCACGTACATCGTTCGTTACTCACCCCTCGTTCATGGTATCACGTGGCGAGCCCAAAGAGCACGAGGGCATCGTAATTGGTGGTACACTCTTGTGGACAGGAAACTACGAGCTCTCTTTCCTTAACGAGAGCAATTCTAACTACGTTGAGATTACAGCAGGTATCAACCCCGAGGCTTCGGCCTATACATTGGAGCCCAAAGAGACTTTCACTACTCCCGAACTTGCACTCACATGCAGCAACGAGGGTAAGGGTGGCGTTAGCCGCAACTTCCACCGTTGGGGCCGCAAGTACCAGATTATCGGTGGTACTCAGGAGCGCGACATTCTCCTCAACAGTTGGGAGGGCGTATACTTGAGAGTGAACCAGGAGGCAATGGACAAGATGATGCAGGAGTTCTCTTCAATCGGTGGTGAGCTTTTTGTAATGGATGACGGTTGGTTCGGCGACAAATACCCCCGCGACGAGGACGACTCTTCACTCGGCGACTGGATGGTATGTAAAAAGAAACTCCCCAAAGGCGTTGAAGGCCTCATCGAGACATCTAAGAAATATGGCATCAAGTTCGGTATCTGGATTGAGCCTGAGATGACAAATAAAAAGAGCGAGTTGTACGAGAAACATCCCGACTGGGTTCTTCGTCAGGAGGAGCGCGAGCCTGTAATGGGTCGTGGAGGTACACAGATGATGCTCGACATGACTAACCCCGCTGTTCAGGAGCATGTATTCAAAGTGGTTGATGACCTTATGCAGGCTAACCCCGAAATCTACTACATGAAGTGGGATGCTAACTTCTCTATTGCAAATGCAGCTTCGCTCTACTTGCCCAAGAAGAAACAGTCTCACCTGTACATCGAGTACCACAGAGGTCTTATAAAGACTCTTGAGCGCATCCGTGCAAAATATCCCGACCTCGTTATTCAGCTCTGTGCTAGTGGTGGCGGTCGTCTGAACTATGCTTATTTCCCCTACTTTAACGAGTGCTGGACAAGCGATAATACTGATGCTATTCAGCGTCTCTTCATCCAATGGGGTGTATCGCAGTACTATCCCTCTAACGTAATGGCTGCTCACGTAAGTGCATCACCCAACCACCAGACAAGACGCGTAACTCCTTTGAAGTTCCGTTTCGACGTTGCAATGACAGGTCGTTTGGGTATGGAGATGAAGCCCTCTGACCTTTCTGAAAAAGAGAAGGAGTTTGCAAAGAACGCAATTGCTACTTACAAGAGCATTCGTCCCGTTGTACAGCAGGGTGACCTCTACCGCCTTATCTCTCCCTACGAGAAGAAACCTTATGTTTCTGTAATGTACGTTACACCCGAGAAGGACCGCGCAGTTTACTTCCTCTACCGTACACAGTTCATCCGCAGCCAGCTGAACGAGTCGAGAGTGCTCAAAGGCCTCGACCCCGACAAGAAATATATGTTCCGCGAGCTGAACGCAGAGAACCCCAAGAAGAAAAGTTCTCTCGAGGGTAAAGTTATCAGCGGTAAAGTTCTCATGGAGCAGGGCTTCTACCTGAGCATCGAGAAAGAGCTTGGTAGCGCAGTTTACGAACTTATTGCACAGTAATATAATCCCAAATACTCGAAGAGACTGTGTCAAAATTGAATTTTGGCCGGTCTCTTCGGTTTTTATAGACTACACGGAAAAGAAACACCACACACATTATGAAAAGAATAAGCTTACACTCTATTGCAACATTAGCATTGCTATTGTGTTCAACATCAGCATGGTGCAAGGCACCCTTTCGCGTGACGACAGTCACAGAAAAGGGATTCGCCCCCGAGACCGCATGGTACACATTAGCCATCGGAAGTTCGGGACTTTTAATTTCGGACAATACCGACAAAGAGTATATAGCCGCAAAGAAGAACATCAGCGGCCTTACGGACGCCGAACTTTGGTGCTTTTCCGGTGACGAAAAGAGCGGATACACAATCTACAACAAACAGGCAGGAACAAAGAAAGTGCTTGCTGCTCCCGCGACGATGAAGGGCGACCAGGGCAGCGAGTCGTACGTCGTTCTCAAAGAGAATGGCGCCGAGGGATACAATTTCAGATGGTCCCTCACTCCCTCGACCGACCTTGGCGCAAACGTCGAGGCATACTATCTGAGCGCCGACAAAAAGAACATTGTCAACAACCGCGGCGGCAAGCTCGCCTTTTGGACAGGCGGCGCCGACTCGGGCTCGTCGATAGCAATCGCAATCGCCGAAGAGAGCACAGACATCGACGCCCTCAATGGTACATTCACAGCCGGAAACGCTGCGGGAACATGGTTCTCGAAGTGGACAGGCAACGGCAAGCAGCCCGTGACACTCGGCTGCAATGCCAACAACATGAAATTCGCAGGCAACGACATTGCCTGCTACACAGGTACGGCCAAGAGTGCAACCTACACTCTCGCCGCACCCAAAGGCTATTATATTAGCGCAATCAAAGTTGAGAAAATAGTAAAAGAGAACAGCGCCGACGAAGTGAAGCTCACATACGACGGCAATGAGATTCCCTTTGACAGAAATATCATTTACAGCAACAACGAAAAACAGGAGCAGAGCATCAGCGTCACGCTGAGCGGCGCAACAAACTGCGGAGTGACAATAAAAGGGCTGAGCGTAACCTTCAAGCGCGCCTTTGAAAAGCCCGAGCCCAGCATAGAGCTCTTCCCCACCCTCACGTCGCAGGCAATCCCCTACCGCATTCCCGCAATCACCACCACACGCAAAGGCCACCTTCTGGCCGTTGCCGACTACCGCCACTGCCGCTACGACATTGGCAACGGACGCATCGATCTTCACGGACGCATCAGCGAGGATGGCGGAAAGACATGGGGCAATATTTTCACCATCATCGAGGGCGACGGCAAGCTCGTGAACAACGACCGCAACGCATCGCTTGCAGCAGGATACGGCGACCCCTGCATCGTAGCCGACAGAGAGAGCGACAGAGTGCTGATGCTGTGCGTTTGCGGCTACCAGACATTCTTCTACTCCACACGCGAAGTTCCCAACCAGGTGGCGCGCCTCTACAGCGAGGATGGCGGAAAGACGTGGAGCAAGCCCGAAGTAATCACCGAGCAGTTCTACACCCCCTTCGACAACAGCAAGGTAGGCCCCATCCGCTCAATGTTCATCGGCTCGGGACGCATATTCCAAAGCCGTCTGACAAAGACAGGCGACTACTACCGTCTGTACGCAGCCATGCTCGCCCGCGACAAGGACGGCACATTCTGCAACTTTGTTGTCTACTCTGACGACTTTGGCAAAGAGTGGAAAATATTGGGCAGCACCGACAAAGGAGCAGTGCCCCACAGCGGCGACGAGCCCAAGACCGAGGAGCTGCCCGACGGCAGCATACTCATAAGCTCGCGCTGCGGCGGAGGAAGATACTACAATATCTTCCGATTCGACAACCCTGCAACAGCCGAGGGTGAGTGGGCAGAAATGGCCTATTCGGGAGCACGTAACAACGGCGTCACCGCACTCAACAATTCGTGCAACGGCGAAGTGATGATACTGCCCGCCGTACGCAACGCCGACGGCCGAAAAATGTACATTGCACTGCAATCGTTGCCATTGGGCAGCGGCCGCAGCAACGTGGGAATATACTACAAGGAGCTTGTAGACTACAACGATTTTCTCACCCCCGCACACTTTGCCAAAGATTGGGACGGACGCTACAAGAGCAGCATCACCGGCTCGGCCTACTCTACAATGACACTGCAGAAGGACAATTCCATAGCATTCATCTACGAAGAGGACACCCACGGCACCAACGGTGGCGGATACAGCATAGTGTACAAGAACTACACATTGGAAAAAATCACCGGCGGCAAATACTCAATAGACACCGCAGAAAACCGCGCCCTCTATCTTTACAAGAATGTTATTGCCCCGCTGAGCAACAAATAAACGACAAACAACAAAAAGAGCATTCCCCGTCCGCGCCACCCGAGCGCAGACGGGGAATTTCTATTACCGGACAAAAAACATCAGTCGCGCAAGAACATTTTGCCCGCCCGATAGTTTAATAATATGGTATTTAAGAAAATAGTACCTTCATTTAAACTAAAAAGACATGGATGCAGCAAAATTTAGGAGAGAACTGCTGGAGGTGCAATCGGAACTACACAGATTCGCATACAAGCTGACAGCAGACAGAGACGAGGCGAACGATCTTTTGCAAGAGACATCACTGAAAGCGCTTGACAACATGGACAAGTACATGCCCGACACCAATTTCAAGGGGTGGATGTACACCATCATGCGCAACATCTTCATAAACAACTATCGCAAGGTTGTGCGCGACCAGACGTTTGTGGACAGAACCGACAACCTCTACCACATGAACCAATCGCTGGAGATCGATACAGACACCACCGAGGGCAACTATGACATGAAGGAGATACAGCGTGCCGTGAACAGCCTGCCCAGCGAATACAGAATACCCTTTGCGATGCACATTTCGGGCTTCAAATACCGCGAGATTGCCGAAAAGCTGTCACTGCCGTTGGGCACGGTGAAGAGCAGGATATTTTTCACCCGTCAGCGTCTGCAATCGCAGCTTCACGACTTTATAGCCTGAAGAAAAAAGGGAAAATCAATTCTTTTCGAGGTCGTAATTTACCTGCAACATTCCCACGAGGCGGTCGTAACGTTCGCCAAAGTCACGATGATATATCATTATAAGATACTCATTCTCAGTGTTGTAGAAATTACCCTCCGAAGGAGCCGTTGCACCCGTCTGCTTTCCGCGAGGCACCCACAGATAGTGGTAGTTGTAAAGTCCCAGCTTCAACAGCTGCACGGTGCGGTAGCAGCTGTTCTCTTCGTCCCAGCGCATGCGGTTGTTGGCGCCGAAAAAGTTGCCGTTGAAGTCGCCACACAGATAGTAGTCGCCGCTGCCATCGTAGGGAGCCTTCAGCGTGAAGTGCACAGCCGCATAATCGGCCTCGATGGCACTGCCGAAGCCCTGCAGAGTGTTTATAAAGTAACGACCATTCTCGTCGCGGGCATTCGTGTATGTGGGGCGCACCCTGTCTGTGTAAAGTTGCGCGTGGAAATAGGGCTCGACAAACTGCACCTCATCGACATTCTGTCCGGGAGCATAAGGGTCGGTAAGTTCGAAGCGGCGATACTCGTTTCCGGCCTTGAAGATGAGGCGCTCGTTGTAGACGTACTGTAGTGTGGTGCTTGTAGTGTATGTTGGCTGAATGCCGCTGACGCAGTTGTCGGGGCGACGATTCTGATAGATTACGGGCTTTATGTCCGTCGAAGGCGACATTATATTGTAGCCCGCACAATGGACGTCGAACGATAGTTGCTGATGCGAAGCATTTGTGTCAATATCTGTGTTTCCGCTCACCTTTGCCGACACGCGCAGCTTGGGCGAGAGCACCGCAAAGGCAAACATTGCAACGGGAGTCTCATTATTTTCATCGTCGAAAATTTCGAGCTTGTAGTTGCCCGACACTTTCAGACGCACGTCGTCGTTGGGGATTGTAAACTCGTAATGGGTGTACAACTGGGTGGTTGTCACCGAATTCTCCCACTCGTCAATGGGGCGGTCGTTGAAGCCCTCAATATAGTCTATCGCATGAAGGTCGGACGGGCTCCAGTCGGCGTTGCAGTGGGTGATGCGGTAGGTGAAGCGCTTGTAGGTATGCGAAAGCTCGTCGAATGAGAAGAGAAGCTCATCGTCGCTGCCGAGGGTAATAACGGGAGGCTTCGCCCAATCGTCGTTGAGCACCATCTGCAAGGAGGCGATGTTGCGTGTGAACGACCTTGCAAACTGCGCCGATGCCACCATCGACGACATTATAAAGAGTATCAGCAGAGAGTACTTTCGCATCTTGTAAACGCTTTTTTATCTGAATATTCGCATACAGTTGTCGTTGGGACGACGGATGTGCAGCATGCGCGCAAGCTCGGGGACAAGCACATTCACGGGAGTCTCTTCCTTAATATATTCGGGAGTAATTCCGTTGCCATAGAGTACCATGGGGAAGTTCACCGCTCCGCGACGCACGAGATTCGAGGCCGAGGCCGCATGCTTGGCCATGTGCCATCCGGGCATCAGACGCAACCAAATGTCGCCCGAGCACGATGAATTGTAGCCGTTCTTCACATATTGAAGTTCGGGGCTGAGCATTCCTCCCAGACGGTAGATTGTAAAGACATCCTCTACTCCGTCGACACTCATCAGAAACTCCACCGCATGCGAAATTACGTCGAGCTTGTCAAGCTGCATCTGCTCGATGAGTTTGCGGTTGAGGTAAATTTGCGAATTGTGGTACTGCTCAATATATTTTGCCTTGCCGAATATTGCGCCAAGATAGACGTCGAGCAGCGCCGCCACGCGGTCGATGTGCACAAGGCCCGAGGGAATCTTGTAGATTGAATCGTTTGTCTCGCCCTCGACAACGTAGCCTGTCGACGAGAGACAGACAAGTACATTCTTCATGCCCACACGCTTGTCGAGCTCTTTCAGAAGGTCGGAAATGTTTCCGTCGAGCTTGGAGTATATATCCTGTACCTCGATGGGGCGGTCGTCCATGGGCGCGCTCTTGTAGTTACCTGCATAGTAGGTTACTGCAAGATAGTCGGGAATATCGTCGAGGCCCATCTTTGCGCCATAGAGGCAGCTGATAGCCATTTCTGTAATCTCGTCGTTCATGCAGGCGCTTGTCTTGTAGTCGGCAACATCTTTCTTGCCGTCGAAAGTATATTTGAAAGGCTCGGGTGCCGACTCGCCGAAATTCTCGTAAATCTCTGTGGGGAAGGTGGGAATCCACTCTATTTTTCCGCTCTTTGTCTCTTTGTTCTTTGCATCGGCCCATGCGGGAAGCTGTCCATAATAGGACGAAGAGCACCATTTTCCTGTCTCGTTGTTTTTCCACAGCACCGCGTCGGCAGCGTGTCCGCCCGAGAGGACGGCAGCGTCGGCGTCGGGAGCAATGGCACACACAATGGACTTTCCGCGTGTGGCACGCTTCATTTCGTCGGAGAGGGCGATAGCCTTCATCTTGGAGGGCGAGACTGCCTCATTGGTGTTGAGACCTTTATATGCGAGGTCCTCGGTGCAGTCGACCAGACGCAGAGAGTTTCTGTCGAGCCAGCGTGACGAAACGATTCCGTTCACATAGGGGTTGGTGCCTGTGGTCAATGTTGCCATTGCCGAGGCGCGGTCGATGCTCTCGAATGCATAGTATCCGTTGGAGTAGAAACGTCCGCCACCCAGCAGACGCTTGAAGCCTGTCTCGGAGTAGAGTCCTCCAAACTCGTGCAAAAAGTCGGAGCGCAGCTGGTCGATGGTAATCATCACCACCAGCTTGGGTGTCTGTATAGTATCCTGTGCCTTGACGTTCAGCGCAAGGGCCACCAACATGCAAAAAAGTAGTCGTAATTTCATTTTCGTTTATGTGTAATGTATAAAGAACGTATCAACAGTGTAACTGCAAACATATATATTGCCGCAGGAATATATTGGGGAATAAATGGCGAGAGTATAAGGAACTGCGCCACCATAATAGTCTGCATCCACATTATATTCAATTTGCGTTTTTTTATTGCGTTGTAAATGAATATGGGTAGCAGCACCAGCGGCAGAGGATTCAGCAAGAGCACAAGCAAATTGCTGCCCACCGTGGGGTGCACCGAAAAGAGTACCATGAATGTCACCAATGCTCCGGCCACGCCCTGCACCAGAAGAAGAGCAGCGTCGACCGCCCAGAAGAGGCGGCATTTTCTGTAGCCTACGTACGTGAGCATAGCCACCAGCAACAGAATCAGGGCAAAGAGAAGATTGGGGGTAAAAAGAGTGAAGCTGTCATCCGCCTCGTTAGCAGGCTCAAGCAGATTGTTTGTTCGCTGCACAAGAGGAACAAGGCTGTCGGCAGCTGCGGGAATCACTGCGCTCGAAAAGTCACGCATCAGTGTCGAGGGAATAAACTGCAGCACACGTGCGCCGGGTGCATCGTCAGCCTCGCTGCCCAGCAGCAGGTCGATTCCGAAACTGTACCAGGGCGACACAGCCGTGAAACGGTGGACAGTCTCGCGAAAGGTGGGAGCGCCGTCGCAGCCCCCGTACTCGATGCCACCGGCATCGGCAAGAGCCTCTTCTATAATATCGCGTGCCTTTGTGGTGCAGTTATTGTAGAAATAGTTGTAACGGTAGACTCTGTTGGCAGGGCGGTAGTTGTCGCGCAACAGCGAAAAGAGCCTCTCACACTGCAGAGAGTCGAAGGCAAGCACCTGCTCCACCACTCCCGAGCCACGCATCGCATACTCCTGAATAAAATAGGGATAGTCTATTACTCCCAGCATATAATCTGTTTCGCCAAGAACGAACTTTGCCACAAAGCCCGGCTCGGAAAAATCGAACACCCCGTAGTTGAACACAAGGTCGAGATTCTTGTCGGGGTTGCAGTAGCGCAGAGCCGTATGGCCGAAGTAGGCGTAGACCTCGTCGCCGGGCGAGCATGTGAGCAGGCTCACATACGTACGTTCGGCACTCTTCGCCGCCTGCAAAGGGGCAAAAAGCACAGCCAAAAGGCACAATATCGAAACTAACAGACGACTCATAGAAAAATTACAAACAGCAAGGCAAAGGTACCCTGCTGCAAATTAACTGCAAACATACATATAAATTTTGAATAAATAAGCAGTTTGAGCCTCTTTTAACCTATCCGCACAGATAAAAAGCTCGCCCAAAATGCACATTTGTGTTCATTTTGTGCATTTAAAGTCTTATAAATTTGTACATTGCAAAAAATTGAATTACCTTTGCAGCAGATAAACTAGAATATTCCGAATATGAAAAAGACAATTGTAGATTTATTCGAGAACTCGGTAAAGATGTATGCAAACAATACATTCTTGCTCGAGAAAAAAACGAAAAAGTTTGAGCCCACCACCTACAAAGAGACACAGAAACTTGTGTATCGTCTGGGCGCAGGTCTTCAGGAACTGGGAGTAAAGAAAGGCGATACAATGGCGCTTCTCTCAGAGGGTAGAAATATGTGGATTATCGGAGAGCTTGCAATGTTCTACGCAGGTGCAATCAACGTTCCCCTTTCTATAAAGCTCGAAGAGAGCAACGACCTTATGTTCCGTCTGATACACGGTGATGTTCAGTACATTATGGTGTCGGGACAGCAGTTGAAGAAGATTCGTCAGATTAAGGACAAGCTTCCTTTGGTAAAGAAAATCATCGTATTCGACGAGGCTATCGACAACCTCAAAGAGCTCGAGGATAAAGAGATTACCATCAGCGAGGTTAACAAATTGGGCGACAAGTTCCTTGCCGAGCACTCAATGGAGGAGTTCCTCGCAATTGCAAACTCATTGCAGAATGACGACTACGCAACAATCACATACACTTCGGGAACAACAGCCGACCCCAAGGGCGTAGTTCTTACCCACCGCAACTACACTGCCAACGTTGAGCAGTCTTGTACATTGGTAGACATCAACGAAGGATGGCGCACACTCATCATCCTGCCCCTCGACCACTGCTTCGCACACGTGGTAGGTTTCTACATTATGCTCTCAAAGGGTGCAACAGCAGCTACCGTACAGGTGGGCCGCACACCTCTGGAGACACTCAAGAACATCCCTTTGAACATCAAGGAGGTGAAGCCTCACTTCATCCTGAGCGTTCCCGCGCTTGCAAAGACCTTCAAGAAGAACATCGAGAAGGGAATCGCTGCAAAGGGCGACAAGGCTGTAAAGATGTTCGAGTTTGCGCTTAAAGTGGCACAGACATACAATGGCGAGAGCAGCAGAGAGTCAAAAGGCTTGCGCATATTCCTGAAGCCCCTCGTTGCACTCTTCGACAAGATTCTCTTCTCTAAGATTCGCGAGAATTTCGGTGGCAACCTCCGTTTCTTCATCGGTGGCGGCGCATTGCTCGACAAAGACCTTCAGAAGTTCTATATGGCAATAGGAATGCCCATGTTCCAGGGCTACGGATTGAGCGAGGCTACCCCCGTAATCTCTTCTAACGGCCCCAAGCTCTTCCAGCTTGGTTCAAGCGGTAAGCTTGTGCAGCCCATCGAGCTCAAAATCTGTGACAGCGACGGCAAGGAGCTTCCCACAGGCGAGAAGGGCGAGATTGTTGTTAAGGGCGAGAATGTGATGGCAGGATACTGGAAGAACCCCGACTCTACAGCCGAGACTGTACGCGGCGGTTACCTTTACACAGGCGACCTCGGCTACATGGGCAAAGACGGCCTTCTCTACGTCCTCGGACGTTTCAAGAGCCTTCTCATCGGTAGCGACGGCGAGAAATACAGCCCCGAGGGTATCGAGGAGGCAATGGTACAGTTGTCACCCTGCATCGACCAGATTATGCTGTACAATAACCAGTCGGCCTACACAACAGCGCTCATCGTTCCCAACAAGGAGAAGCTGAAAGAGATTATCAAGGCCCAGGGCCTCACACTCGACAGCGAGGAGGGCAAGAAAGCAGCCATCGCCGAGATTGAGAAAGAGGTTAACGCCTTCAAGAAGGGCGGCGAGCACGCAGCACTCTTCCCCGACCGTTGGTTGCCCAGCACATTCGCTATCCTGCCCGAGCCTTTCACCGAGCAGAATCAGATGATCAACAGCACCATGAAGATGGTACGCGGCAAGATTGAGAAGGCCTATGCAGCACGCATCGACCACCTCTACACAGCTGAGGGCAAGCAGATTATCAACCCCGAGAACATAAAATCTTTGGGATAAAATAATTTTCACATTCGTAACAAGTGGCGCGGACAAAAGTTCGCGCCACTTTGCGTTTGCAGGAGAGTCGGCTAAATATTTATCATCCTGCCACCGAAAAACAGAAAAAAAACAGTAATTTTGCATAAAATTTTGCAACAGAATAAATAACACTGCAATATGAAAAAATTTTTATTATCAATAGCACTGCTCTCCACAGCACTCTTCTCTATCGCGCAGCAGCGCACCGAGGCCGAGGCCGCCGCAATAGCAAAGGCATTCATGCAGAATAACGGCTACGAATTCAACATCACAAAGTCGATGGCTCCGGCCAAGATACGCACGCAGAAGTCCGGCGACATTGTACCCTACTACATATTCAACGACACCCGCAAGGGCGGCTTTGTAATCGTGGGCGGTCAGGAGGCCATGAGCGACATTCTCGCATACTCCGACGAAGATTGCTTCGACACAGGCAACGTGCCCCCCGCAGCGGCACAGTGGCTCGAAGTATACTCGCAGTGTGCGGTAGCCGCAGCCGACAACCCCGAAGCCTCTATGGCCCAGAAAAAGGCAGCTGCAAAGGCATTCGCAAAGAGCAATTTCTCGCATCGCCAGAATGTGGAGCCACTGCTCGGCGAAATAAAATACAACCAGGGAGCGCCCTACAACAGACAATGCCCCGTGCTCGAAAGTTCGGGCGGCAACCGCAGCCGAGCCCTCACAGGATGCACCCAGACAGCCGAAGCAATGATTATGCGCTACTGGAAGCACCCCGCGCGCCCCTCGGGCAGCAAGAGCTACACATTCTACCGTCCCGACGCCCCCAGCCAATATATGACACTCTCGCTGAACTTCGACAACGAAGCGCCCTATCAGTGGGACAAGATACTCCCCCGCTACGAGGGCCACACATACACCGACGAACAGGCCGACGCAATCTCGGCACTCATGTACCACTGCGGAATCGCCAACAGCGCAGATTACGGCCTTTCAATCACAAACGCGGCAATCAGCCATCAGGGAATGGTAGACTTTTTCGACTACGCAAGCGACATTGTTGTCGACAGTTATTTATACTACAAAGAGAAGCCCGGCGGCGACAATGAATTTCGTTCATCGCTCATCAACGAAATTGGCCAGCGTCGCCCCATTCTTGCAGGCGGCTGGAACGCCGAACAGACAGGAGGACACTACTATGTTATTGACGGATACGACCTTAACAATCTGTTACACTTCAACCTCGGCTGGAACGGCTCGAGCAACGGATACTACGAGGTTGTTCCCGTGCCTCAGGTACCCTATGGCTACAATATGTACGTAATCAGACACATACACCCCAACGGACGACTCACCCCCACAAGCCCTGTGCGCAGAGTGGTGGTCGAGGCAGGCCTCGGCGCCGACAACGAGCAGACAGCCAACATCAACAGCACTCTGAAGGCACTCACCGGCAACAGCAAATACAGCGAAAGCCTCATCTGCATCACCACCATCGACTGCAAAGAGGAGGCCGACAACCATCTTGAAGGCCTCGGCAACATTCAGGGCGTGCTTGTCGACCGCTGCGACACCGTAACAGGAACAATATCAACGTCGGCAGTAGAAAGCATCTACAAAAATCGCTACAACACCGACGCCCCCGCAAACATCGACATCGACGCAGTCTTCGCCTCGGAGAGCAGCATGAAGGTGTCTGTTGCGAGCCTCTTCCCCAACAACATCGAGAATGCCGACTACCGCTACGCATTTGTATACACAGAGAACGACGTTAAGCTGGGCGGAAACAGCTACAATAACATTGCCCGCGGAACATTCCCCGACAACAAAGGCTACGAAAATTCCATCCCCGCAAACATAGAAAAAGACAAAGAGTACATCTTTGAGCAGGAGATTCCCCTGCCCATGGAGGTCGACAACATCGACAACACCACCCTTGTAGTGCTTATGATCGATGCTGCAAGCGGAGAGATTGTAAACGCAAACACCGTTGCCCTGAAAGAGATTAACGCATGGCGCGAAAAGCAGAAGCCCTCATTCTATGGCAACGGCAAGATTCTCGCATCGGGCAGCACCCTCGACGTATACAATTTCGACGAAGAGAGCAAGCGTATGTACGCCCCCGTGAGACTCGACAATCCTCTGTACGAGCCTATGGAGGTTACCGTCACCGCCGAGACTATTGAGCTGGGCGAAAATGCCGAAGTGCAGCTGGGCGAGACAGCCGGAGCAACATCTGCAACATACAGCCTCGCGCCCCTCGGCGTAGACAGCACAATGATGCTCTTCCTGAACATCAGCGACGAGTACAAAAGCTCAAAATCGAGCATGAAGCTCACCGTAAGCTACAAAGGCAAAAGCATCGCCACACAGACAGTTAACTTCGACTTTATAGAGAGTTTCGAGGGCGTAAACGCCTTCACCGTACGCACGGCAGGAAGCCTCGAAGAGCTTGTTCCAGCGTCAATCATCGACACCCTCACGACAATCTCTATCGGCGGTCGCTTGAGCGGAAAGGACATTGCATTCCTGCGCGACAGCCTGGGCGCAAAGGTCATCGACCTTTCACGAGCAAGCATCGTGGCCGGCCCCGGAGCATACTACAACGACTACACAGCCGAGAATGACATTATAGGCATCAGAATGTTCATAAAGGCAACCGCCGAGCAGATTATTCTCCCCGCGACAGCCAAAAAGATTGACAACTATGCATTCAATCAGTGTGCGAGCCTCACAAATGTAGTCATCGGCGAGAATGTGACCGCCATCGGCAACTACGCATTCAACGGATGCAAGTCTCTCGCCAAAGTAAGAATACCCGCAAGCGTGCAAGAGCTTGGCCGCAACACCTTCAAGGAGTGCCCCATCGCATGCTTCATCTGCGAGAGCGAGACACCCCCCACACCAAACTCAAAGACATTCGACAGCGAGACGATTGCAAAGGCCACCCTTGTGGTACCCACCGAGGCTGCCGTAGCCACCTACAAGGCAGCAAACGTGTGGAAGACATTCGGCACCATCATCAGCTACGACGAATACCTCACAGCCATCGTTCCCGTTGCAGAGGATGCCACAGTGACAGTGAAAAACGGCATTATAAAGGTTGATGGCGACGCAGAGGTTGCAATCTACACATTCGCCGGAAAGCTCGCAGCCAAAGGCCGCGCAGGCGAATATACGCTGCCCGCAGGCAACTACATTGTGAAGGCCGGAGGCAAGGCTGTGAAAGTAACCATACGCTGACAATTTGCGACGCATATATAAATATTATCAATATTTTAGGAGTAACCGGAAAAAAGCAGTAACTTTGCAAACTGAATGGTTGCAAATATAGGCTACACACGTTTGCACTATATTGGCAACAGGAATTTTGCGACTGCAGGAAAAACCGACTAACGACAGACGAAATTGAATCTCATAATTGACATAGGCAATAGCAGCTGTAAGTCTGCGCTCTTCGAGCAAGGGGCGATAAAAGAGTTCCACAAAGGGAGCAACAGCCTCATCGAATGCCTCGACGAGTGGCGCGGAAAATACGAAATTGAAAAAGCCATTGTCTCGTCGGTCATCGAGATTCCCGCAACGATTGTCGAGCAGTTGGAAGCGTTGCCCTGCCCGTACATACAGTTCAGCACAAGCATGCAACTGCCTGTGAAAATTCTGTACAGGACACCGCACACGCTGGGGGCCGACCGCATCGCAGCGGTAATAGGCGCGCAGAGCGAAGCACCGAAAAAGGACATTCTGGTGATTGACGCCGGCAGTGCCATCACCTACGATTTTCTTGACGCACAAGGAAATTACCATGGTGGCAACATTGCTCCGGGCGTAAGCATGCGCCTTGCAGCCCTTCATCTGCAGACAGGCAAGCTGCCGCTCGTTGCCGCCGAAGGCGACACTCCCGCCCTTGGCTACGACACCACGACAGCCATCCGCAGCGGAGTCATCAACGGAATAAAATACGAAATTGAGGGCTACATTTCGGAAATAAGCAAAAAATATCCCTCGCTTTTGATTTTTTTAACGGGAGGAGACGAAAAATTTTTGATTAATAGCATAAAAAGTCGCATCTTTGCCGACGAATATCTAGTCCTTAAAGGACTAAACAGAATTTTAACCGACCATGGCACAAAATAGAAGACTGTTTTTCATAATACTGACAATACTCACAAGCCTCTTTGCGCAAGCCGAGAATGGAATAAATTCCCCCTACTCGCGCTTCGGCCTCGGCATTCTCTCGGACCAGAATCTGGCCGTGAACCGACAGATGGGAGGATTGGGCTACGCATTGCGCGACAAAAGCTACATCAACCTGCTCAACCCCGCTGCCGTGTCAAGCGCCGACAGCACCACCATGATATTCGAGGGAGGCTTCTCTTTGCAGAATGGCAACTTCAAGGAGGGCGCTACAAAGATCAATGCCGGAAACGCAAGCTTCGACTATCTGGCAATGGGCTTCCGCCTGAAGAAAAACTTAGGCTTTGCGATGGGTATTCTCCCCTACTCCAATGTAGGCTACGCATTCAGCAGCAACGAGACAATCCTGAGCCCCGACGGAGACACCAACGGCGCATTCAGCAGCATCTACAAATACGACGGTAATGGCGGACTCACACAGCCCTTCGTAACCATCGGCTGGGGCATCACCGACAATTTCTCTGTGGGAGTGACAGCATCGTATCTCTACGGCGAAATCAACCACAATGTGAGCAACGAATTTACCGACAACAACATCAGCAACAGAACACGTCAATACAACCTTGACGTTTCGAGCTACAAGGCCGACTTTGGCGTGCAGTACAGCGGTAAAATCTCTGAGAAACACAGCTACACAATCGGAGCAGTCTACTCATTGGGCCACGACCTCAATGCCGAGGCACAGCTCATCGAGCGCAAGATTACAAGCGGAACAGCAGAATACAGCGACACAGCAATCTTTGCAAGCGCCATCAATCTGCCCCACACATTCGGCCTCGGATTCACATACACCTACAACAACAAGTGGACATTCGGTGCCGACTACACCCTGCAGCAGTGGGGCGAGTCGTCGTTCTTCGGCGACAACATCGGCAGCGACCGCAGCAAAATATCTCTGGGCGTGGAGTACAACCCCAACAAAATCTCGCGCAACGTGCTCAAGCGCACACGCTACCGCGCAGGTCTCTACTACGCCGAGCCCTACACAGAGTTCAACGGCAAGAAAGGCTGCGAAGAGTTTGGAGCGAGCCTCGGATTCTCGATGCCCATGACAAGCAACAACAATATGAACAACAACAGAAGCATCCTCAACGTCTCGGGTCAGTTTGTACGCATAAACCCCAAGACCGAGGGAATGATTACCGAGACCTATCTTCGCCTGAACATAGGTGTCACATTCAACGAATTCTGGTTCTTCAAGTCAAAAGTAAACTAATTAAACTATTATAAACAAAACCATGAAAAAACAGTTTCTTTTAATTGTATCGTTATTGGCAACCGTTGGTGCATTTGCGCAGAACGGAATTACCAATGCTTACCGTTTCGGTCAGGGTGAAGACAGTATCAAGTGCTTGAACGAGATTAGTCTTTACAGCGTAAACCTCCAGAACAAGAGCTACGAGGCAGCTTATCCCCACTGGAAAGAGGTGTTCACAAACTACCCTGTGGCACGCGTAGACACCTATACAAAAGGTGAGCAGTTGCTCAAGGCGCTTATCGCAGCTACTACAGATGCAACAAAAAAAGCAGAATATATAAACGAGCTTATGGGTGTTTACGACCAGCAGATGAAATACATCGACAAGCTGCAGGAGATTACCAAGACTCCCCTCTCGGCAGGAGCAGTTCTCGGTAAACGTGCGCTTGCGTACATCTCTTACGTACCCAAGGCATCGCTCGACTCTGCCTACAACATGTTATCAAAATCGGTTAACATGGAGAAGGGAATGTCAGAGTACATCATCACACAGCAGTTCATGAAGATGTCTGCACAGAAGTACAAGGCAAACAAGGCTACTCACGGCGAGCAGATTATTCAGGACTATCTTGATGCATCTACATACGTAGTAGAGGTACTCGACAAATACAACGAGAGAATCGAGTTCTACACAAACAGATACAAAGAGACAAGCGACCCCAAAGATAGCGTTCGCGCCGACGGTTACAGCAAGATGATCGACGCTGCACGTATCGCACGTAGCAACATCGACGCATACTTCATCAACAGTGGTGCAGCTTCTTGTCAGGACCTCGACACAATCTACGCACCCAAAATCGAGGCTAACAAAGAGAACATCGACTACCTGAATAAGGTTATCAACGTGATGGGCATGCTCAAATGTACAGAGCAGGATGCTTACTTGCAGGCTTCGGAGTACGCGCTCGCAATCAACCCCACAGCAAAGGCTGCGATGGGTGTAGGTTTCCGCTACTTCAAGAAGGGCGAGACAGACAAGGCAATGGAACTCTTCGACCAGGCTATCGAGCTTGAGACCAGTGTTACCAACAAGGCCGAAATGTGCTACAAGGCAGCTGTTGCAAACTACAGCTTGAAGAAGTTTGCAAAGGCTCGCGAGTATGCTCAGAAGGCAATCTCTTTGAACTCAAAATATGGTGCACCCTACATTCTCATCGCTCAGTGCTACGCAGCATCGCCCAACTGGCACGAGAAACCCACTATGAACAAGTGTACCTATTTCGTAGTGCTCGACAAGCTCAACCGTGCAAAGGCTGTTGACCCCTCTGTTGCTAAAGAGGCTCAGAAATTCATCAACTCTTACAGCACACACACACCCTCGGCCGAGGACCTCTTCTTCCTTGGTTACAGCAAAGGTCAGGCAATCACTATCGGTGGATGGATAAATGAAAGAACTACAATTCGTTAAGAATATCATAAAAAACATATGTACAACAATCGCTTTTCCGGCGATTGTTGTACTATTTTCTCTTCCTTCGTGCAGCGACGAGAAGAAAAGCGTTGCCGCGCCCATTGAAGAGCCCGACTCAATACCCTATTTGAGTACATACGGAGTGACCACACTCATCAGCGACTCGGGACGCATCAGCTACAAGATTGAGGCCGAAGAGTGGCTCATTTACGAAAAACGCAACCCCAAATATTGGGCGTTCGAAAAAGGCGCGTACTTGGAGAAGTACGACGACAGTCTGCGTGTCGAGGCTACCATTAAGAGCGACACAGCCTATTTCTTCAGCGACGACAAGCTGTGGAAACTCATAGGCAACGTAGACATCAAAAATCAGAAAGGAGAAAAATTCTTCACCGACCTGCTCTATTGGAGTCAGGAGGATGGCAGCATCTATTCCGACAAGTACATAAGAATAGAGCAACAGGAACAAGTAACAACAGGTATCGGCTTCCGCTCCAATCAAGAGCTCACCGACTGGGAAATACTCTCGACCGAGGGTATATATATAATCGAAGACAAAAAATGACAACAACCATCATATTGCTTATAGTAGTCATTCTCTTCTCGGCACTCTTCTCGGGAATGGAGATTGCATTCATTGCCTCCAACAAATTCCTTATGGAGATTGACATGAGTAACAAGACCGTAACATCGCGCATACTCGACAAATTCTACCGCAACAGCAACAACTTTGTATCGAGTCTGCTGGTGGGTAACAACATCGTGCTTGTAATCTACGGTATTCTCATGGCCAACCTTTTGAACCGCACAATCCTTGCAGCGCTGAACGACACCCCCTCGGCTCAGCTATTCCTGCAGACAATAATATCGACTATAATAATCATCATCACCGGCGAATTTGTACCCAAAGCACTGTTCCGCATCGACCCGAACAGCACAATGAAGCGATTCGCCATGCCCACGTTCCTATTATATATATTATTATACCCCACCGCACGCTTCACCACATGGATTTCGTGCCAGATACTGCGCATGTTCAACATACGCATAAACAAGGAGGCGCGCGACACCACCTTCAGCAAGATGGAGCTTACCCACCTTATACAAAGCTCCATAGAGAATGCCAAAGAGGAGGAAGAGGCCATCGACAACGACGTCAAAATCTTTCAGAATGCGCTCGACTTTTCCGACATTCGTGTGCGCGACTGTTTCGTTCCCCGCACCGAAATATGGGCAGTGGAGCTTAAAACCTCACTCGAAGAGCTGAAGCTGCAGTTCATCGAGTCGGGACACTCCAAAATCATTGTCTACAAAGAAGATATCAACAATGTAATAGGCTACATTCACTCATCGGAGCTTTTCAGAACCGCCAATGAGTGGCAGAAACACATTTGCCGCATGCCCATTGTGCCCGAGACCCTCTCGGCGCAAAAGCTCATGCGCACGCTGATGCAGCAGAAAAAATCGCTCGCAGTGGTTGTCGACGAGTTCGGCGGAACATCGGGAATAATCTCACTCGAAGACCTTCTCGAAGAGATTATCGGCGAAATTGAGGACGAGCACGACAACACCAACCACGTGGCAAAAGAGACTGGCGAGGGCGAATATCTGCTCTCGGGACGCCTCGAAGTGGAGAGGATAAACGAAATGTTCAACCTGGAGCTTCCCGAGTCGGACGAATATCAGACACTCGGAGGAATGATACTCTCGTACCACCAGAGTTTCCCCCAGCTTAACGAGACGATAACCATCGACAAATACCAATTCAAGATACTGAAACAGCGCAGCACAAAGATAGAATTGGTAAAATTGACAATCTCGGAGTAGCCGCGAGGGCAAGATAGAGCACCACAAAGAAAGAATTTGTGTGCAAAAGTGCCCAAAAGCAACAAAAAAAGAGAAATATTTTAAAAAACAGCCACAACTTATTACACTAAAAAAGCTGTAAATTCAAAGCATTTTTGTAACTTTGTCGGCGTTTGTTTAAAATGGAATAAATAAAAAATAAAAAACATACTTAAAATTATGGCAACATTACAGAAGTTACGCAACATGGGCCCCACACTTGTAATTTTCGTGGGTGTCGCATTGGCTGCGTTCGTATTAGGTGATGCGTGGAGAATTCTCCAGCCGCATCAGGGCTCACAGACAGTAGGAAGCGTAAACGGCGAGGAGCTTCTCGCTACAGACTTCCAGAAAATGTACGAGGAGTACACAGAGGCAGTGAAATTCGTAAGAGGCACAAACGCACTCAGCGAAGAGGAACTCAATCAGGTAAAAGACCAGGTATGGCAGGACTACGTTCGCAACACAGTGTTGAAGAACGAGGCTGAGAAAATCGGCCTTACAGTGACTGCTGCCGAGCTCAACAGCATCGTTGCTGCAGGTCAGGATCCCATCCTCCAGCAGACACCCTTCCGCAACGAGCAGGGCCAGTTCGACAAGAGCGTTCTCGACAATTTCCTTGCACAGTATGCAAACAACAAGGACGACGAGAATTTCGTAATGCAGTACAAAGGCATCTACGACTACTGGAAGTTCATCGAGAAGACTATTGCAGATAACGCACTCGCATACAAGTATCAGATGCTTATCTACAACACATACCTCTCTAACCCCGTAGCAGCGCAGAACAGCTTCGACGCAAACAACGCATCATACGACATTGAGATTGCCGCATACCCCTATTCGGCAGTACCCGATGCAGATGTTACAGTAAGCGAGGCTGACGTAAAAGCACTCTACAACAAGAACAAGGAGCAGTACAAGCAGTTCGCCGAGAGCCGCGACGTAAAATATGTAAGCTACCGCGTAACTCCCAGCGACGCCGACCGCGCAGAGCTCAACAAAGAGATGACAGAGTATGCTCAGTCACTCAAGGCCGAGGACGCAGACTACGCAACAATCGTTCGTCAGGCAAGCAGCGTGGTACCCTTCTCAGCTGTTGCATGGAGCAAAGAGAGCTACCCCGAGGAGGTTGCTGTTCGTTTGGGCGAAATGGAGGTAAACGCTGTTGCTGACCCCATCTACAGCCAGTCAGACGACTCTTACACAACATTCAAATATCTTGGCAAGACAACAGTTCCCGACTCAATCAAATATCGTCAGTTGGCTGTTGCCGGTGCAACTCCCGAGGCAACTACAGCACTCATCGACAGCATCGTAACTGCACTCAAAGGCGGTAGCGACTTTGTAGAGGCTGCAAAGAAGTACAACCAGGATGGTCAGGAAATCTGGCTCACATCTGCTCAGTACGAGGGCATGAATGTTGAGGGTGTAAACGCTAAATTCCTCGAGAACATCTTCGCTGCAAAGAAAGGCGAGTACAATGTAATGGATGTTGAGGGCTCACCCGCAAAGGTTATCTATCAGGTTATCGAGACAAAGAACGAGGTTGAGAAATATCAGGCAGTTGTTATCAAGCGCGTTGTTGAGTTCAGCAGCGAGACATACAACAGTGCATACAACAAGTTCAGCCAGTTCGTTGCATCTTGCAAGAATGTTGAGGACATGGAGAAGAATGCCGAGGAGTATGGCTACCGTGTACAGACACAGAGCAACATCTTCACAGGCACACACAAGATTGCCAACCAGAATAACACAGGCGAGACAATCAAGTGGCTCTTCACAACCGCAAAGCCCGGCGAGGTTTCACCCCTCTACGAGTGTGGCGAGAACAACAATCTGCTTGTAGTAGCCCTCACAAACGTACACGAGAAGGGTTATATGACAATCGAAGAGGCAGGTGCATCACTCCGCAACCAGCTCCTCGCCGACAAGAAGGCCGAGAAGATCATGGCCGAGCTTTCTGGCAAGAACTTCGAGGCAGTTGCAAGCACAGCAAACGTAAAGAGCGACACTGTTAAGCACATCACATTCAACGCACCCGCTTACATCAGCATGACAGCTTCTAGCGAGCCCGCAATCTGCGCAGCAGTTACAAGCATGGAGAAGGGCGCAGTGAGCGCACCCATCAAGGGTAACGGCGGTGTTTTCGTAATCCGTCTCATCGAGAAGACAGCTAAAGGCGGCGAGTACAATGCTAAGAACGAGCAGGATGCACTCAAGGCTTACGGTCAGCGTGCAACATCACGTTTCTTGAACGACCTCTACGAGAAGGCAGAGATTGTCGACAACAGATACCTCTACTTCTAATAGAAGAATAATAAACACAAAAACATACAGCAGTCAGTGTCCGCGGACACTGACTGCTGTCGTTTATATTGCCCCGCAACGGGAAAATAGCCACACAAGCGAACACTCCCCTTCCGTCATTCATTAGAGTAGCTTGCGAGACATTATCTACCTTTTAAGCAGTTTACATAGAAACTGCAATTGCAGAAAAAAAGATGGCTCTACCCTGCTCGCAGAGCCTGCGCAAGGGAAAAGATGCGCCGCCTGCATTTCTTAATAATACATTTGAGGGAGAGCCTGGAAAGATTATGAAAATGGCGGCGAGAAACTCGCCGCCCTTCAGTATGCACACTATTAATTACCGTTGGCGGGGAGAACCTCAAGCTGAATGGCAGTGTCTTTTATTGTCAATAGCCTGATGCCATCGATGCACTCGAGCGAATCGCGCAATCGTTTACAAGCACTATTGTAATTTTTCGTCACCTGTTTCTCATCCATCCCCCATAGTTCCTTGCAAATTTCGATTTTCGTCACAAAATAATCCTCGCTCGTCACAAGCATTTTCATTATTCTCGCCTGAGTGCGAGGCAGTTTAAGCTGTTGGCGGCTAACAATATTATATAATGTAGAATCGTCAATATAGTACACAAGATTACCAAAGACAATATTCTGTCCGTCATTTTGCTCGTCCAGCGCCTCGGCAATAGCCTTATAGCGTGTCGCGCTCTTTCGCTCGGTAAAATATTTGCGCAGGACAGCGACCGCCACAAGCAGTAAAAGCGCAATCAATGCTACACACAGCGGTGTTCCGTACCATTTTGTGTGTCCGAGCACAGTAAGCACAGGCACATGCACGTGGCTGACAATATAGCCTTGATTGCATATTCCCAACCCCACAGAGTCGGTAACAAAATACTCCTTTCCGCTCAAATTACGAACAGAGAAATAGGGAGCTCGCAAGTTCGTTGCCAATGAATCGCGGCGAGGAAACATTTCGTGAAGGTCTTTTATCGACAGCAAAAGAACAGCATCCACGTCGTAACCATGCTCGCGCAACTGATTGTTCCATACAGAGTCGGCAATAAAAACATCACAGTAATCTTGCTTATCGCCATCTAAAATACCACTTAACGTCGACGTTTGTAATATTCTATTATGATACTTTTGCGGATTTTCAATATTTATAATGTCGCGCGAGACTCTCAACTCTCCCCTTTCGCAAATGTGAATCATGTCAAGCCTTTTATTTATATGTTCAACATCGTAAACATAATAGCAATAAACGTTGGCAATTTTCATTATAGAATCGCAAAAAAAGGGCGCCGACTCCTTGAAATATTCATTAATCTCACACTCGACATTGTGCTTGCAGTTGTTGTACTCGACAATGTAAGCAATCGAATACACAGCTAAAAATATCAAAATACAATGCAGGACGGTTCTTTTTCCTTTCATAGTAAAGTTCGTATAATCAACCTTTTACAATGTATCATTCAACAATCTCCAACTGAATGGCTGTATCCTTTATCGTCAGCAGATTGACACCGTCGATGCACTCGAGTGAGTCGCGCAGACGTTTGCAGGCACTATTGTAACTTTTCGTTGCCTGTTTCTCGTCTGTGTCCCACAGCTCCTTACAAATTTCAATTTTCGTTACATAGTAATCCTCGCTCGTCACAAGCATCTTCATTATTCTCGCCTGAGTGCGAGGCAGTTTAAGCTGTTGGCGGCTGACAGTATTATACAAGGTAGACTCCTCAACATTGTACAGAAGATTACCAATCACAATATTCTGTCCGTCATTTTGCACGTCCAGCGCCTCGGCAATAGCCTTATAGCGTGTCGCGCTCTTTCGCTCGGCACGATATTTACGGAAAGAAGCGATTACCAACGATAGCAAAAGCGCGATTATTGCCACTAGCAACGCTGTACCGTACCATTTTATGTGCCCCAAGACCACAAGCGCAGGCACATGCACGTGGCTGACAATATAGCCCTGATTGCATATTCCCAGCCCCACAGAGTCGGTAACAAAATACTCCTTTCCACCCAGAGTATGCACAGACATAAACGGCGGCCTTAAGTTCGCAACCAGCGTGTCGCGTCGCGGGAACATATCATAGAGATTCTTTGTCGAGAGAAAAAGTATGGCCTCGACGCCGTAACCATGCTCGCGCAACTGTCTGTTCCATATAGAATCGGCAATATTAAGGTCGTAGTCTTTAGACTGCAATAAGAACGTTTCCAACTGTTTATTATGATACTCATGCGCGCCCTCTATTTTTATAATGTCGCGCGAGATTTTCAGTTCCCCATCTTTGGAAACGTAAATCATGTCCTGTCTTTTATTAATATCGTCAGAGTTGAATACAGAATACAGATATCTGCCGGTGATGTTTCTTATAGAGTCGTGAAAGAAAGGGGCCGACTTTTTGAACAGTTCATTAATCTCGTCCTCGACTCCACGTTTGCAACTGCCGTACTCGGCCATATAGCCAACAGAATATGCAGCCAAAAATATCAAAATATAGAATAGTAAGTCTCTTTTTATTTTCATAGTAAATTGCGCAAAATCAATCTTTTATAAATAGTTATTCAACAATTTCCAACTGAATGGCAGTATCCTTTATCGTCAGCAGGTTGACGCCGTCGATACACTCGAGCGAGTCGCGCAGACGCTTGCAGGCACTATTGTAATTCTTCGTCGCCAGCTTTTCATCCATGTCCCACAGCGCCTTGCATATTTCGTTCTTCGTCACATAATACCCCTCGCTCGTCACAAGCATTTTCATTATTCTCGCCTGAGTGCGAGGCAGTTTAAGCTGTTGGTGAGTGACAGTATTATACAAAGTACATTCATCAACATTGTACAGAAGATTACCAATCACAATATTCTGTCCGTCATTCTGCTCGTCCAGCGCCTCGGCAATGGCCTTATAGCGTGTCGCGCTCTTTCGTTCGGTAAAATATTTGCGCAGGAGAGCGACCGCCACAAGCAGCAAAATTACGATTATTGCTACACACAGCGGTGTTCCGTACCATTTTGTGTGCCCGAGCACAGTAAGCACAGGCACATGCACATGGCTGACAATGTAGCCATGATTGCATATTCCCAAACTCACAGAATCGGTAATAAAATACTCCTTTCCACTCAAATTATGAACAGAGAAATATGGAGCCCACAAGTTCGTTGCCAGCGAGTCGCGGCGGGGGAACATTTCATAAAAATCCTTTACCGACACCAAAAGAATAGCCTCGGCGTCGTATCCATGCTCGCGCAACTGCCTGTTCCATACAGAGTCGGCAATAAAAAGGTCATTATAACATTGCTCAACGCCATCGAACAAAGCCAATAGCATTGCCATCTGCCTTTTTCTATAGAGCAACTCCAAAGTATTTTCGATATTTATAAGGTCGTACGAGATTTTCAACTCTCCCCTGTCTGAGGCTAAAGTCATGTCAGGCTTTCTTACTCCGGGCTTGTAAACGTAACTGTGAAAATGGTTGCCGGCTTTAAATATAGAATCGTGAAAAGATAGAGCCGACTCCTTGAAAAGTTCATTAATACCATACTCGACCTCGCGTTTGCAGTTACCGTATTCGACAATGCAACCAATCGAATATACAGCAAAAAATATCAACATATAATGCAATATGCCTCTTTTCATCTCTCAGTAATCTCGTACAAATATATTGTATATTATAAAAATTCCGACGATACATTGTCGCGGCGACGCAAACTGCTGCTGCGCACCTAATTCTTTTGTAAAGATACTCAATAGTATTTAAATATCATAGTAAAATTTTAAATTTAACTTGACAAAAAATTAAACTTTTAAGATTTTTTAACCACGCTTTTAGGGGGGGGTATCACTTTGTCCTACAATCAGTTACACCCTATGCTTTATTCTATGCTTTATAATTTCCCGCGTTTGACAGATAGAAAAGCCCAAATGAAGCATAGGAAATTTTGAACTTATAAAATTGTAGAGTACTTTAGAGCCGAAAATTTTACAAAATGAAAAAGTTCCTCTACACAGCCCTATTACTTTTAGTCGCCCTTTTCTCCCACGCGGACGAAAAGAGCCTCGACACGCTTGTACTCAAAAGTATAATTGCGAGCCGCGCGCTGCCGCAGGAACGAGTGTACCTGCATTTTGACAATAGCGGCTACTATTTAGGCGAAACAATGTGGTTCAAGGCCTACTGCGTGAGTGGCAACGGCACGAACGTCGCAGCCGCCCCGCAGAGCAAAGTGCTGTATGTGGAACTGTGCGCACCCGAGGGTTACGTAGTCGAGACAAAAAAGTTCAAGCTCGACGAAAATGGAACGTGCAACGGAGAGTTTGCACTGAAGCCCTCGCTGCTGTCGGGCTATTA
>JAFYPH010000030.1 GCA_017547585.1 Bacteroidaceae bacterium
ATCACAAAGATTATCTTAGAAAATAAAATCGCGGCGCAACCTTTCGATTGCGCCGCGATTAATTTTATATCTCTAAGGAGGGAATTACTTAACCTCCTCGAACTCTACGTCCTGAACATCCTCGCCACCGTTAGATGTCTGCTGGCCGCCCTGACCTGCACCCTGCTGGGCACCGGGCTGTGCGCCACTCTGAGCATACATCTCTGCGCTGGCTGTCTGCCATGCGTTGTTGAGCTCGGCTGTTGCTGCGTCGATTGCTGCGAGGTCCTGAGCCTTGTGAGCATCTTTCAGTTTCTGAACTGCTGCCTCGATGGGAGCCTTCTTGTCAGCGGGGATCTTGTCGCCGAGCTCTTTCAGCTGGTTCTCTGTCTGGAATACCATTGAGTCAGCCTGGTTGAGCTTGTCAATCTTCTCACGCTCTTTCTTGTCTGCATCGGCATTTGCCTCGGCCTCGGCCTTCATGCGCTCAATCTCGTCTTTGCTGAGACCTGATGATGCCTCGATGCGGATTGCCTGCTCTTTGCCTGTTGCCTTGTCCTTTGCTGACACTTTGAGGATACCGTTAGCGTCGATGTCGAATGTAACCTCAATCTGGGGAACGCCGCGACGTGCGGGTGCGATTCCTGTGAGGTTGAACTGACCGATTGACTTATTCTGCGCTGCCATGGGACGCTCGCCCTGAAGCACGTGGATGGTAACCTCTGTCTGGTTGTCGGCTGCAGTAGAGAATGTCTCGCTCTTCTTGCAGGGGATTGTTGTATTTGCGTCGATGAGCTTTGTCATTACGCCACCGAGTGTCTCGATACCCATTGAAAGGGGAGTAACGTCGAGAAGCACGATGTCGCCTACACCACCCTCGTTGTTGATGATTGCACCCTGGATGGCTGCACCCACTGCAACTACCTCGTCGGGGTTAACGCCCTTAGAGGGAGCCTTGCCGAAGAAGTCCTCAACGATCTTCTGAACAGCGGGGATACGGCTAGAACCACCCACGAGGATAACCTCGTCAATCTCTGAATTGCTGAGACCTGCATCCTGCATAGCCTTCTTACAGGGCTCGAGACACGCCTGAATGAGGTTGTGTGCGAGAGACTCGAACTTAGCACGTGTAAGTGTCTTTACAAGGTGCTTGGGGCCTGTAGCTGTTGCAGTGATATAGGGAAGATTGATCTCTGTTGAAGTTGTTGAAGAGAGCTCGATTTTTGCCTTCTCGGCAGCCTCTTTCAGACGCTGGAGAGCCATAGGATCCTGTTTGAGGTCCATACCCTCCTCGGCCTTGAACTCTGATGCCAACCAGTCAATGATTACCTGGTCGAAGTCGTCACCACCAAGGTGAGTGTCACCGTTTGTAGAGAGTACCTCGAACACGCCACCGCCGAACTCAAGGATTGAAATATCGAATGTACCACCACCAAGGTCGAACACTGCAATCTTCATATCTTTGTTAGCCTTGTCAACGCCGTAAGCAAGAGCAGCGGCTGTAGGCTCGTTCACGATACGCTTAACATCGAGACCTGCAATCTGACCGGCCTCTTTTGTTGCCTGACGCTGTGAGTCAGAGAAGTATGCGGGCACTGTGATAACCGCCTCTGTAACCTCCTGACCAAGATAGTCCTCGGCAGTCTTTTTCATCTTCTGCAGAATCATTGCAGAAATCTCCTGGGGAGTGTAAAGACGTCCGTCGATATCTACGCGGGGCATATTATTCTCGTTCACTACTTTATAAGGAACGCGTGAAGTCTCTGTCTGAACCTGCGCCCAATTCTCACCCATAAATCTCTTGATAGAGAAAATTGTACGCTGGGGGTTGGTGATAGCCTGACGTTTAGCGGGGTCGCCCACTTTGCGCTCGCCACCGTCAACAAAAGCAACTACTGAAGGGGTTGTACGTTTACCCTCGCTGTTAGTGATAACAACAGGTTCGTTACCCTCGAAAACCGATACACATGAGTTTGTTGTACCTAAGTCAATTCCAATAATTTTTCCCATAATTAAAATCTCCTATTTTTTACTTTTTATTATTTACATTATTAATTACACGTTTCAATAATTACCTTATATAAACTGAAACTGATAACAAACTTTTTTGTTCGCTACACTGATTATAAAACAAAGAGCGTGCCAAACATGAAAAAACCGCTTTTCTGCCACAAAAAGTGACTTTTCGACCGCAGAGGGGCAGACAAAATGCGACAGATTGTCAGTTTTGTGTCAGTTACATTGAAAAAAGCCGTCAAAAAACGGCACAAAAAATATTAAAACCACATAATTTGCTTTTACGGATAGATTGACTTATATTTGCAGATAATTTGCGTGGACTCTCCTCGAAAGAGAGGTGCAACCTTTTCGCAAGAAAAATAATGGGATTAAAATCCATAAAATAACAGTTGAACAAGCAGGGCCGCCCCTGCACAGGGAGTTCGACAAACACCATGAACTTTAACAAGCAGTAACGATAAATACAATGGCTAAAAAAGAAGAAATAGAAAATATCGCAGGCTCGGAGAGACTGAAAGCCCTGCAGGCTGCGATGGACAAAATCGAAAAAAACTTCGGTAAAGGCTCCATCATGAAGCTCGGCGATGACAATTTCGAGAGCATCGACGTTGTTCCCACCGGCTCAATAGCGCTGAACGCCGCGCTTGGCGTTGGCGGTTACCCCCGCGGACGTATAATCGAGATTTACGGTCCCGAGTCATCTGGTAAGACCACTCTTGCCATCCACGCAATCGCCGAGGCACAGAAGACAGGCGGCATTGCAGCAATCATCGACGCCGAGCACGCCTTCGACCGTTTCTATGCACAGAAGCTGGGCGTGGACATCGACAACCTTCTCATTTCGCAGCCCGACTGCGGCGAGCAGGCACTCGAGATTGCCGAACAGCTCATTCGTTCATCGGCGATAGACATCATCGTCATCGACTCAGTTGCAGCCCTCACCCCCAAGGCAGAAATCGAGGGAGAGATGGGCGAGAACAAGGTGGGCCTTCAGGCACGTCTGATGTCACAGGCACTGCGCAAGCTGACATCTGCCATAAGCAAGACAAACACCACCTGTATCTTCATCAACCAGCTGCGCGAGAAGATAGGCATCATGTTCGGTAACCCCGAGACAACCACCGGCGGTAACGCGCTGAAGTTCTACGCATCGGTGCGCCTCGACATCCGTCGCGTGACACAGATTAAGGAGGGCGAGGATGCCATCGGTAATCAGGTGCGCGTAAAGATTGTAAAGAACAAGGTAGCCCCCCCTTTCCGCAAGGCCGAGTTCGACATTATGTTCGGCGAGGGAATCTCACGCATCGGCGAGATTGTAGACCTGGGCGTGGAGTACGGAGTGATAAAGAAGAGCGGCTCTTTCTACAGCTACAACGACACAAAGCTGGCCCAGGGACGCGACCGCACCAAACAGCTTATTGCCGACAACCCCGAACTTGCCGAGGAGCTTGAGGCACAGATAAGCGAAGCTATGAAAAATTCAAACAACCAAGAATAATTAAAAAAACATGAAAAAAACAATCCTTTTGGCAGCCGCTGCGCTGCTCTCTATGGGCTCATTCGCTCAGGAGAAAAAGAACGAGGGCTTCGAGTTTACAGTGGTAAAAGAGAACCCCATCACAAGCGTTAAAGACCAGCACCGTGCAGGTACATGTTGGTGCTACTCAAGCCTTGGCTTCATCGAGTCAGAGCTTATCCGTATGGGCAAAGGCGAGTTCGACCTGAGCGAAATGTTCATCGTTCACAACACATACCTCGACCGTGCCGACAGAGCAGTTCGCACACACGGTGACGTATCATTCTCACAGGGTGGTTCGTTCTACGATGTAATGTACGGTATGAAGACATTCGGTCTTGTACCCGAGGCTGAGATGCGTCCCGGCGTAATGTACGGTGACACACTGAGCAACCACGGTGAGCTTACAGCTGTAAGTGGCGCAGTAGTTAACGCTATCGCAGAAGGCAAGAGCAAGAGCCTCCAGACAGACGTAAACGGAATGCCCCTTTGGAAGAAAGCCATCGAGGCTATCCACGATGTATATCTTGGCAAACGTCCCGAGAAGTTCACATACAATGGCAAGGAGTACACTCCCAAATCATTCTACGAGTCAATGGGCCTGAACGCAGATGACTACATCTCTTTGACATCTTACACTCACCACCCCTTCTACACAACATTTGCACTCGAGATTCCCGACAACTGGCGTTGGGCACACTCTTATAACCTTCCTTTGGATGAGTTCATGGAGGTATTCGACTATGCAATCAACGAGGGTTACACAATTGCTTGGGGTAGCGACGTAAGCCCCGCCTTCAACAACAGCGTAGCTTCACTCCCCGACGAGGACAAGGCACAGGAGATGAGCGGCTCGGACATGGCACATTGGTTGAACCTCCCCGCAAGCGAGAAGAAGCTCCACACAAAGCCCCAGCCTCAGAAATGGGTGACACAGGAGGAGCGTCAGAAAGCATACGACAACTGGGAGACAACAGACGACCACGGAATGCAGATCTACGGTATCGCAAAAGACCAGCTTGGCAACGAGTACTACATGGTTAAGAACTCATGGGGTCAGGGCGGTGCATACAAAGGTATCTACTACGCTTCAAAGGCATTCGTTCGCTACAAGACTATGAACATCGTAGTTCACAAGAACGCAATTCCTAAAGCAATCCGCAAAAAACTCGGCATTAAATAATTTAACATTTTCACATAAATGCTGTTAAAAAATAGAGGGAACGACGAAAAAAAACGTCATTCCCTCTATTTTTTAACAGCATTTTTATAACTTTACAAGTCGAATTGAGGCATAAGCCTCGCAAAACCGGATGCATCAGTTAGAAAATTGGTGCTAATTATTTGTGACTTAAATAGATATAGAATACAATGGGACAAAAGTGGAATTATCAACCTCCGACAACTAAGCAGAAAGAGGACGCGAAGCGTCTCTCCGAAGAGTTGGACATGAGTCCCATTCTCTGTGGGCTGTTGTTGCAGCGTGGCATCAAGACCGCCGCAGAAGCAAGAAACTTTTTCCGCCCCAAGCTGAGCAATCTCCACGACCCGTTCCTGATGAACGACATGGACATTGCCGTTGAGCGACTGAACAAAGCCTTGGGACGCAAGGAGCGCATAATGGTGTACGGCGACTACGACGTCGACGGAACCACTGCTGTTGCGCTTGTGTACAAATTCCTGCAACAGTTCTCACTTAACATCGACTACTACATTCCCGACAGAAACGAGGATGGCTATGGAATTTCCAAACGAGGAATAGACTACGCCCACTCGACGGGAGTGAAACTTATAATTGTGCTCGACTGCGGAATTAAGGCCATCGAGGAGATTGCATACGCCAAAGAGAAAGGAATCGACTTTATCGTGTGCGACCACCATGTGCCCGACGAGCAGCTGCCCTGCGCAGTAGCCATCCTGAACCCCAAGCGTGCCGACTCGACCTACCCCTACCCCCACCTCTCGGGCTGCGGAGTGGGCTTCAAGTTCATGCAGGCATTCGCACAGGACAACGGCATTCCTGCCGAGCAGCTCTATTCGTTGCTCGACCTTGTGGCAGTGAGCATCGCCTCGGACCTCGTGCCCAATATGGGCGAAAACCGCATACTCTCGTACCATGGAATCAAGCAGCTGAATCACAATGCGAGCACCGGCCTCAAAGCCATCATTCAGGTGTGCGGACTGAGAGAGAAAGAGATTACCATCAACGACATTATCTTCAAGATAGGCCCGCGCATAAACGCATCGGGACGCATACAGCAGGGCAAGGTAGCCGTAGACCTGCTCATCGAGAGCAATCTGTCGGCGGCACTCGCCATGAGCGAACAGATAAACGAGTTCAACGAGACACGCAAAGACCTCGACAAGAGCATGACCGAAGAGGCCAACAAGATTGTCGCCGAGCTTGAAAATTTCGACGAGCAGCGCGCAATAGTCATCTTCAACGAGACGTGGCACCGAGGAGTGATAGGAATCGTAGCCTCTCGTCTGACAGAGGTGTACCATCGTCCCGCGGTGGTAATCACCTGCACGGGAGAAATGGCCACAGGCTCGGCCCGTTCGGTTGCAGGCTTCGACGTGTACAAGGCAATAGAGAACAGCCGCAAACTGCTCGAGAATTTCGGCGGACACACATACGCAGCAGGCTTCTCGTTGCTCGTGAAGAACATCCCCGAATTCAAGCGTCAGTTCGAGCAATATGTGACAGACAACATACGCCCCGAACAGACAGACTCGACAATAGACATCGAGGCAATACTCGATTTCCGCGACATCACACGCAAATTCTTCAACGACCTGAAGAAGTTCGGCCCCCATGGCCCCGACAATCCCAAGCCCGTATTCTGCACCTACGGAGTGTACGACTACGGCACAAGCAAGGTCGTCGGCCGCCGTCAGGAGCACATCAAACTGGAGCTTGTAGACAACAAGTCGAGCAACGTCATCAACGGCATCGCCTTCGGGCAGAGCGGACAGGCACGATACATAAAATCGAAGCAGTCGTTCGACATCTGCTACACACTCGAGGACAACACCTACAAACACGGCGAAGTGCAGCTGCAAATAGAGAGCATACGCCCCAAAGGAAGACAATAACAGAGAAAAACAATGAGTACCCCATCGCCCGAAAAATATCTTGAGACACTGAAAGAGTATTGGGGTTACGATGCTTTTCGCGGAATACAGGAGGAGATTATCTGCAGCATAGGCTCGGGACGCGACACGCTGGGACTGATGCCCACGGGTGGCGGAAAGAGCATCACCTTTCAGGTGCCCACCCTCGCCGGCGAAGGCCTATGTCTCGTAATCACCCCCCTCATCGCACTGATGAAAGACCAGGTGGCCAACCTCCGCAGCCGCCATATAAAAGCCACAGCCATATACTCGGGCATGAAGCACGCAGACGTGATTACCGCCCTCGAAAACTGCATCTTCGGCGACTACAAATTCCTCTACGTCTCGCCCGAGAGACTATCATCGGAAATATTCCTGAAAAAGATAGGCCGCGTAAACGTAAGCATGATTACCGTCGACGAGGCACACTGCATTTCGCAGTGGGGACACGACTTTCGCCCCGCCTACAGAGAGATTTCCAAGATACGCGAACTATTCCCCCAAGCCCCCGTGCTTGCACTCACGGCAACAGCCACCGAAGATGTCATCACCGACATTCAGCAGCAACTGTCGTTCCGCGAGAGCAATGTAGTGAGAATGAGTTTCGAGCGCAAGAATCTCACATACGTCGTGCGCAACACGGAGAACAAGGCACAGGAACTGCTGCGCATCCTCAACAGAATAGAGGGCTCGGCGATAATCTACACGCAGAATCGCAAAAAGACACAAGAGGTTGCAGAATTTCTCATAGCCAACGGATTCACAGCCGAATATTACCATGCAGGGCTGAGCGCAAGCGCAAAAGACGAGCGCGAGGAGCGCTGGAAAAGCGGAAAGTCGCGCATAATGGTAGCCACTAATGCCTTCGGAATGGGAATAGACAAGCCCGACGTGCGCATAGTGCTTCACACGGACATGCCCAGCTCCATCGAGGCCTACTTCCAGGAGGCGGGACGCGCGGGACGCGACGGCGAGCGCGCATACGCAGTGGCACTCTACAACAGCGCCGACAACCGCATAATAAAAAAGCGAATATCGGACAACTACCCCGACAAAGAGTACATACGCTCAATATACGAACATATATGCTACTACTACCAGATGGCGCTGGGCGACGGACTCAACTGCACCTTCGAATTCTCGCTGTCGGAATTCTGCCGCATATATAAGTTCCAGATGCTGCAGACGGACAGCGCGCTGCGCATACTCACCCGCATGGGCTATCTTGAATACGTCGAAGAGATGGAGTATTCGTCGAGTATACAGTTCATCATCGAGCGCGACGAACTCTACCGACTGAAAGAGGGAAGCGCCGACACCGAAGCACTGCTGACAGCTATACTGCGCAACTACTGCGGAGTATTCAGCGAGCAGGTATTCATCGACGAGCGTCTGCTGAACAAAATAACAGGAATCACGCGCCACAGGATATACGAGATTCTCGTAATGCTGGCGCAACGCCGCATCATACTCTACAGGCCCTCGAAAAAGACTCCGCTGATAACATTCTCGCGCCAGAGAGTGCTGCCCGAGAAGCTGAGATTCGAGAAAGAGGTGTATGACGACCGCAAAGAGAGTTTCGAGAATAGAATAACATCCATCATAGAGTACGCACAGAGCAGTGAAAAGTGCCGCAGCAAGATTCTGTTATCTTACTTTGGCGAGAAAGAGCCACCCGAATGCGGCACCTGCGATGTCTGCGTAAAGAAGAAACGCGAGGGCGGCAATGTAAACTGCAAGAGCGAAAAGGAGAGAATCCTGGAGCTGCTCGCCGACCGCGCGCCCCACTCCATCGACGAGCTCGAGACGTTACGTCTCTCGCGCGAAAAGCTGACGACCATCATGCGCCATCTTGCCGACGAAGAGATTATAAGAATCGTCGACGGCAACAAGATTCAGTTAGTATAAAATCTTTATCGTTTAGAATTTCTCCTCGACCACAATATCATAAAATAAAAAAGTCCCGCAATCGCTTGCGGGACTTTTTCGTATTAGGGATTGTCAATTACTTAACAAACTTAACAGACTTAACTGCGCCGTTGCTGTAAACATACTTAACAATGTTTACACCCTTAACAGGAGCGGGAACAACAGCACCATCAGCAGTGTAGTAAGTTGTAGAAACAACCTCCTCGCCCTCAACTACGGGAGCGCTAATGCCTGTTGTAGACTCCTTAACGAGACGGAGGTTCCACAATGAGTTCACATTGCCACGCAACCAGTAAACAACGTGACCGCTTACACCGTCACCATTGCCGTGATCCTGAACGTGGAATGACAAGTTACCGTTCTCTGACTCGTTGTACTCACCACCACCGGGCATCCAGATATCAACTGCAGCACCGTCGTGGAGGAATACGAAGTAGGGCTCGGGAGTCTCGCTTGTAGACAAGTGGATACCGTACCATGACTGGTTAGCGTCGATTGTCTCCTCGGAAGGACGTGTTACGTAAGTGTTGAACTTAACGCTTTTGAGGTAGTAAGCATTCTGGAGCTGATCGGGAGTAATAAGGCTATCCTCCAACCATACAGCAACCTTCTCGTCATCGGCAGCGGGGATAAGCTCGAAGAGGAATGAAGAGTCAGCCTCCATGATGTTTGCGGGAGAATCCTTCCAAGAAAGCTCAATCTCGCCACAGTATGTACCACAAGTGTGAGGATTTGCGAAGTAGATAGCCTTCTTAGTCTTCTGGTTCTGGAAGAATGCGGGCTGGTTAGCCTCGATTACATATACACCAGGAACGATGGGGTTGCTTGCCAAGTTCTCAACGTCAGCAAGAGCAGCCTCGAGAGTAGCAATCATAGCCTTAGAAGTAGCCTCGTCCTTAGCCTCGGCAGCTACCTGAGCAGCAGCAAGAGCAGCGGGGAAGTTACCAAGATCTTTGTAACGTCCGGGGTCGTTGCTCTCTACAAGACCAATGTTAGCATATGACTTAGCAAGGTTACCCAACCAGTAGCTGTAGGGAGTATCCATAGACATTCTGTAGATGTACCACTCACCCTCGCCGTCTGTATCGTTGTTCTCGAGTGAACTTACATTGTACCAGCCGAGGCCTGAACCCCAGTCCTGAGCAATTACATAAGGACACTGTGTATCCTCGCCATCGAGCTCGCGGTAAGACTCCTCAACGTACTCGTAGATTACGAATGAGTAAGGAAGTGCATCGTTGTTGTTGGGCTCAATCTTAACCTTGGCAGCCTTAGACTTATAGATAGTAGACGTACCTGATGTCCAGTAGTCGGGGTGGTTGCTTCTTGTGCTCATCCAATATGAACCGTCAGACAAGTTCTGGATGTAGTATGTACCGTCGCTGTCACCTGTTGAGCGGATAGCGAATGCACAGGGTGACTGAACACCACCGATCCAACGGCTGTGCTTAGAGTAGAAGCCACCCTCCTCGGGCTCGTCTACAACGTCGGGGTTACAGTTGATAAGACCCTTGATAGCATAGATACCGTTGTCGGTAATCTCCTCGATGCTCTCAATCTGTGAGCCGAGCATTGCATTGTAATCATCGGGGAACATTACCTCCTCGGGAGTTACAAGCTCGCCATAGTAACCGAATACGAAGTCGATGGGAGCATCGTCGTAACCGTTACCGCGTGCATGCTGAATAAACTTGAAGCCTCCGATGGCCTCGGGAAGAGTGATGTCGAGGTAGAAGTACTCGCTACCATCGTAGTCGGTGTCACCGCTAGCCTGCCACTGTGAGTGGAAGTGGTTACCGTTGTTTGTGTTTCCGTCAACAAGACCATTGAAGCCTTTACCGTCAGAGGGAGCGATAGAGTTTGTCTCGAAGCTCTCAGCTGTCAAGGCAATCTTCTGACCATTCTGGTCGAAGAGCTCGAACTCGTTGATACATACGAAAGGTTTGTCCGAGCCAGAGAACATTCTCTGAGACTTTGTCTTGAATACTGTGAAGCGGAGCTGATCAACCTCCTCTGTCAAGTAGTATGTGGGAGACTCCCAACGATAAACGCTGTTGCTTCTCTCACCGGGGAGACCATCCTCCTCGCGACCGAGACGGAAGGGAAGATTCTTAACGTTAGAGATTTTTGAAGCCCAGAAGCCGTCGATGATAGCCTTCACGTTAGCGATAGCCTCGTCGATGTCAGCCAAAGTTGTATAAGTAGCGAAGACTACGTCAGCCTCGTCGATAGCGGCTGTAAGAGTCTCTTTGTACTCCTCGGGATAAGAGTTGTTGATCCAGTCGGGAGCCGATGAAGTAAGGATAAGGCCCTCGTCCATTGCATCCATGATAGCAGCAATAGAGTCTACCCACAACCAGAGTGAGAGAGAGTGGAAGTCGTTGATCTTTGTATTGAGCTCGTTTCTTGCAGCGAGAATCTCGGCTACAGTAGCGTCGCTCTTTGCAGCAACAGCTTTTGCTGCCTCGAGAGCTGTCTCGAGGTTAGCTTTCTGACCCTCATCGTAATCGTCCAAAGATGTACCGTTAGAAGCGAGGCGCTCCTCGGCTACTGCGATAGCATCCTCGAGTTTGTAAAGGATAGTAGAAGCCTTGATGTCAGCCTTGTAGATTGAGAAGTTCTTTGCGAAGGGACGTTTCTCGAGGAAAGCAGCCTCAGCATAAGGATTGTTCTTCAAGCAACCCATACGCATGATAGCATCCTGCATGATGAGAAGTGAATCCTCGAGTGAAGTAAGGATGAAGTCACCTGCGTTTGTAGCATCAGCAGAGAACTTAATCTCCATTGCCTTTCTAATATCCATTGTCCAGTCAATGAAGCCCTCACCTGCGCTACCTTTTGCCCAAATATAGTGGTCGGTGTTGATGTACTCAACCTTGTAAGTGTTCTCCTTCTCGGCAACGGGGATAAGTGTGAATACACCGAATGCCGAGGGCTGTCCTGTAGCCAAACAGGGTGCCTCGTAGAAACCACCACCAACGTTTGTACGGCCGCGTGACTCGTCGTACCAAGACTCAACGTGACCTTCGAGCATGAAGAGAGAGTTGGGCTCTGCAAGCTCCTCGAGTGTAGAGATTTTCTCTACCTTGAGCTCCTGCTCGGGCATGGGCCAGTATGACTCACCGCCAGGTGTAAGACCAACATACATAGGCTGGTTGTAACGATAGTTGTAACGTGTAGTCCACTCGATAGAGAAGATGCTGATGGGCTCGGCAAACTCAATCTCTACATAGTGGTAGTCGCTATCGATAACACCAGTCTCCCAGTTTGTGTGGAAGTGTGTAGTGATGTCACCGTCGTTAAGATGCTCCAAAGCACCGTCAGAAACGTGACCAGCGTTAGAAGAAGCAATGTACTCTACGGGCTCGCCTGCCTCGTTGTAAACGATAAGCTCACCAAGAGTAAAATAGGGAAAACCGGGGCTCCATGTCATACGACCTCTGTAAGACTCGGCATTGTCAGGCAACTTTGATGAACAAAGTGTCTGAGTCACTGTGTAACGAAGTGTAGTGATAGCTTCGTCCAGAGTGAACTGCTCTGACTTGTAGTTGTAGAGTCCGGTCTCGATCTCGGTACCGGGCAGGCCATCTTCTGCATTCAGAGTGATGGGCCATGTTGTCGATTGTGCCATGCCAAAAGTGGCAACGAGCGCAAACAGACAGCTCAAAAGTAAACTTTTTTTCATAAAATGATTAATTAAAAATAAAATTATGTAATTAAAAGATTTTAATCTACCGCTGTATGATTAAAGTTGGAACATTTTTATTCAAAAAAAGCTTTTATAAAATATTTTAATATCCTTTCAATAAACAAGAAACGCCTACATTGCATTTATTGTTGCAAATATAGGCATTTTTTCACAAACTGCATCACCATAAATGTAATAATCTGCCGGGAATGGAGAATATTTAACACTCCAAATTAGCAAAAACAAAAAAGACGACCATTTGGTCGTCTCTAGTAGCGGGGGAAGGGATCGAACCTCCGGCCTTTGGGTTATGAGCCCAACGAGCTACCACTGCTCCACCCCGCGGTGCGGTTTTTAAAACTGATGCAAAGGTAAGGTGTTTTTTATTAACCACCAAATTTTCGACCTACTTTTTCCCACATTTAACATTTGTTTAACATTTTTATCTGCGCAAAATATGCACACATGTGCAAAAAAGCAGTATCTTTGCAACGAATTTGAAAGAAAATATATTTACATTTAAATAGACAACATTTATTTTATGCCGACTATCGACACAAGAGGACTTATAATAGATGTAGCGAGACGTCTCTTTGCCCAGCAGGGCATCGAGAACACCACCATCGGCGACGTTGCGGTTGCTTCGGGCAAGAGCAGACGCACCATCTACACATATTTCAAAAGTAAGGAGGAGCTTCTCGAGGCCTCAATCGAGAGCGAAATGAAAAAAATCTCCACAGCAATGAAAAAGGTGGCATTCGAGAACATTTCTCCCGACAAGAAACTTGTAAAATTGATTTTCGTACGCCTGAGAATCACCCGCAGCATCGTCAGACGCAACAGCGGACTCCACTCGGAGTACTTCGGCAACATGTGGATTGTAGAGCACATACGCCGCACATTCAACGTGCACGAGATTGCACTCTTCCGTTCGATAATCGCCGACGGCCAGCAGCAGGGAATCTTCAACGTAGAGAGCCCCGACCTCACCGCACGCTTCCTGCACTTCTGCCTCAACGGCCTCGAAGTTCCTTTTATAAAAGGAGTTATCAACAAGCACAAGGACGAGGAGTTTGTAACATATTTCTCGGAGAAGATAATATTGAGCGCATTGGGCGCAAAAATCCCCCAACAGGACAAGGCATAAAAAGCGACTACCATGAACGTACTTTACGAGGACAACCACATAATAATAATCAACAAAAAAGCGGGCGAGATTGTACAGGGCGACAAGACCGGCGACAAGTCTTTGTGCGACACAATGAAGCAGTTTCTTAAAGAGAAATACTGCAAGCCCGGCAATGTTTTTGTGGGCCTCCCCCACCGCCTCGACCGCCCCGTGAGCGGAGTGGTGATTTTCGCAAAGACCAGCAAGGCCCTCGAACGACTGAACGAAATGTTCCGCACGGGAGCCGTAGACAAAAGATATTGGGCAATAGTGAAAGAGCTGCCCCAGGAGCCCGAGAAAGAGCTCACCCACTGGATAGCGCGCAACGAAAAGACAAACAAGAGCTTCACATACAACAAAGAGGTGAAAAACTCGAAAAAAGCCACACTGCGCTACAAGACAATAGCTTCGTCGCGCATGTACAACCTTTTGGAGGTAGAGCTTCTCACCGGCCGCCACCATCAGATACGCTGCCAGCTGGCAGCAATAGGATGTCCCATAAAGGGTGACCTTAAATATGGCGCGAAACGCTCGAACCCCGACGGCAGCATTTCTCTGCATGCACGCAGCGTTGAGTTCATCCACCCCGTATCGAAAGAGCATATAAAGGTGATTGCCCCCGTGCCGCAGGATCCTCTGTGGCAGAGTTTCGAAGAATAAAGACAAAAAAATAGTTTGATGCGACGCATCAAACTATTTTTTTATTCTCTATAATCAGACTATTTCTTCTTATAATATAACACCGATGCATTGCCCTCGCGGAAAAGCTCACCCGCCACACGCTTGACATCCTCGGCAGTGACCGCGCGGTACATTTCCGTCTCGCGCCACGCACGGGAAACATCGCCGTACCACTCGGCAAGAGCAAGATTAGCGGCAAAGTTTGCACCGCTGAGGCTGTTGAACACCTGTTCCGACTCGAAGCGGTTACGCACCTTATCAAGCTCGCTGCGCGGCACAAGTTTCTGCTGCAGAAGCTCAAGCTCGCCACGTATGGCAGCCTCGGCACGCTCAAAGGAGACACCTTTGGCCAGTCGCGAATATATCCAGAAAAGCCCATCGTGCTCGTTGTTTGAAATAAAAGCATCGATGCGGGTGAAAAGTTTCTTTTTCTTCAGCAGTCTCTCGCTCAATCTACCCGAATAACCATTGGCCAAAATGTCGGAAATAACGTCGCAAGGATAATAGTCGCGGCCGTTGAAGCCATCCATATGGAAAGCCATATAGAGAGCATCGTCGGGAACATTGCGCTGCACCACAGCCGTGCGTCGGCGACGCTGTCGCGGCTCTGCTGGAATCTCGTGCTTGGCACACTCGCGCGCCGGAATTTCGCCGAACCATTTTATCGTCCACTCCTTCACCTGCTCAAAAGAGACGTTACCCACCACCGCAAGCACCGCATTCGAGGGCACATAGTGACGATGGTAAAAATCGCGCACAACCTCCACAGGAACATCGGCAATGTGGCTCAGTTTGCGGCCGATAGTCGACCAGCGGTAAGGATGTTTCTTGAAAGCAACCTTTCTCATGAGCATGCTGACATCGCCATAAGGCTTGTTCAGATGGCCCTGCTTGAACTCTTCCATCACCACCTGACGCTGAACATCGACCTTCTCTTCGTCGAGAGAAATGTTACACATGCGGTCGGCCTCCATACAGAAGGCAAGCTCGGCGTTACGGCGAGGCAGAGAGATAAAATAGTTTGTAAAATCGTTGTTAGTGTAGGCATTGCTGTCGCCGCCGGCCGCCTCGAGCGGCTCGTCGAACGAAGGGAAAAGTTCGGTACCCTCGAACAGCAGATGTTCGAGCAGATGGGCAATTCCCGTATATTCATACTGCTCGTTCTTGGCACCAACGCCATAGAGCAAGTTCACATGAACCATTTCTGTGCTGTCGTCCTGCATATGCACCAGACGCAGCCCATTACTCAAAGTGAAACGCGATACATTCATTATTCGTCGAGCAGCACAATGCGTTTAATTACAACATCTTTCACGGGACGGTTATAAACGTCGTAGCTCTCGCGCGAAATTTTCTCGACAATATCCATTCCCTCGAGCACCTGGCCAAAGACTGTAAAATAGCCGTCAAGATGGAAGGCACCACCCTCCTCTTTATACACGCGACGCTGCTCGGGAGTATATTTGAACTCCTTGCCCACCATCGCCGAGTCGGTCTTTGCAGTGAAGAAATGTATCATTTCGTTCAGCTCTTTTTTCTTCTTAGAGCTCTTCTTGCTCTCTTCGTAGAGCTTGTTTATCTTTTCGCGGTAGGGCACCTGAAGACTCTCGTACACTTTGCGACGCAGAGTCTTGTTGTATTTATCCTCGTGGTCGTTGAGCACCTTGTCGTTCACCTTGCGGCCGGTGATTATCGAGAAGTGGCTACCCGACGACTCGACAGCGGGATTGAGGCTCGCAGCCGAGAGAGCGCCATACTTGTGGTAGCGTTCCTTCACATTAATTTCTGCAGGAATCTTATAGCTTACATCCGTCTCGCCCAGCTTCACCTTGGGAGCCGCGCCGCGCGACTTCGGGTCGCCCGCCTGAATCATAAAATCCTTTATCACTCTGAAGAACAACTGGCCATCGTAGTATTTGTTCATCACAAGATTCACAAAGTTCGCACGATGCTTGGGAGTCTCTTTGTAGAGCACAATCTTGATGTTTCCGCGGTCGGTCTCTATCATCAGATATTGGTCTTTGTCGGGGCTGTTGGTGTTAAGCTGTTGAAGGCCAAACTCACCCTTTTCGCTGCTGCCCTTCTCGGACGAGCCGCCGCAAGCTGTCAGGGCAAAGAGAGCCACAAACAACAAGGCTATTCTTGAAAATATTTTCATAATAGATGGATATTTGAATTCTTTTTGCGAAGATAGTGATAAATTATGAAACAGATGCAACATTGCCGAAAATATTATAAGGATTAAGGAGCGCAGGATAAGAGCAAAATATACGTTAGCCACCAACAAATGAGAAATAAAGCAGAAAGAGCTTTCGCGTTTGTTCAAAAAAGAGTAAATTTGCCACTATTATACAAAAATTACTCATGAAAAACAGGACAGGACAATCATTCGCAGCAATAATTCCCTTTATATTGGTAACAAGCTGTTTCGCTCTTTGGGGCTTCGCCAACGACGTGACCAATCCTATGGTGAAGGCATTTTCAAAAATTTTCCGCATGAGCGTCACCGATGGAGCTCTCGTGCAGATGGCCTTCTACGGAGGTTACTTTGCAATGGCGCTCCCCGCAGCACTCTTCATACGCCGCTACTCGTACAAGGCGGGAATAATGCTGGGACTCGCGCTGTACGCCGTGGGAGCACTGCTCTTCCTGCCCGCAAAGGAGACAGGCTGCTACTACCCCTTCCTCGCAGCCTACTTTATACTCACCTGCGGACTCTCGTTCCTTGAGACAAGCTGCAACCCCTACATTCTGTCGATGGGCGACGAAAAGAACGCCACCCGCCGCTTGAACCTTGCGCAATCGTTCAACCCCATAGGCTCGCTGCTGGGAATGTACGTGGCGATGAACTTTATACAGAATCGCTTGAATCCCATGAGCACCGAAGAGCGCAGCCTGCTCCCCGATGCCGAGTTTGCCGCACTGCGCGACAGCGACCTTGCAGTGCTCATTGAGCCCTATCTGGCAATAGGAATTGTGATAGGCATTCTTTTCCTCATCTTCCTGTTCGTGAAGATGCCCACGGAGAAGGAAAGTGCGGCGAAGAACAGCCTGCGACAAACATTCAGCAACATCTTCGCCATCAAGCACTACCGCGACGGAGTCGTTGCGCAGTTCTTCTACGTAGGCGCGCAGATAATGTGCTGGACATTCATCATACAGTATGGCACACAGTTGTTTACGTCCGAGGGAATGGCCGAGCAGGATGCAGAAATCCTGTCACAGAAATACAATATTGCAGCGATGATACTTTTCTGCTGCAGCCGCTTCGTCTGCACCTATCTGCTCCGATTCATAAACCCCGGTAACCTGCTGCGCATACTCGCCGTTGCAGCCTGCTGCTTCACCATAGGAGCCATAGTACTGCAGAGCCGCGTGGGACTCTACTCGCTCGTAGCCGTCTCGGGCTGTATGTCACTGATGTTCCCCACCATCTACGGCATTGCCCTGAAGGGATTGGGCGACGACGCAAAGCTGGGTGCCGCCGGCCTTATAATGGCAATCCTCGGCGGCTCGGTGCTTCCTCCCCTGCAAGCAATGATTATCGACAAGGGAGAGATTGCCGGCCTCCCCGCCGTAAATGTATCGTTTGTGCTGCCGTTAATATGCTTCATAGTGATTGCCATCTACGGCAGAAGCACTTCGCGCCTGGCATAAAAAAGACTAAAAATAGTTTGAAAAAGGTAAAAAAACATCTGAACAGAGATATTTTAAGTTACTTTGTATGATGTTATGAAAATGAGCAGTACAAAGAGAAGAAAAAGCATGATTATTGCCGGTGCGGTGTTCTCCGCGCCATTCATAATCATACTCATCGCAATGGTGCTGCTCTACATTCCCCCTATACAAAGATTCGCCGTAAAAAAATGCAGTGAACTTATAGCGCAGCACAGCGACTACACACTGACGCTCGAAAAGTTCAACCTTCACTTTCCGCTGAACCTCACCATCAGAAATTTTACGCTCAGCCACGATAGCGACACGCTGCTGCAAGGCGAGCGACTGCGCGTGGACATCAATCTGCTGCCGCTGATGAGGGGAGAGATTGAGGCAAACTATATTTCCATAGACAACACCAGCGGCGACACATACAAACTCATCGACGGCACAAGAATAAGCGGCACCATCGGCCACTTTCGCACAGCGATACGCAACGCCGACATTGCCGACGGACGCATAAGAGTCAACCAGCTGAACTTGACGGACAGCAACCTGCGCCTGACATTTTCCGAGCGCAAAGAGCCCGAGGACAGCACCGCCGCAACACCCGTCGACTGGCGAATCTCGCTGAACAAAGGAAAGATAGCCAACGTGGGGGTGGACATCAGCCTGCCCCGGGACACCCTCACCATTGCCACACACATAGGCACCACACAGATACGCGACCTTGCGATAGACTTGGGCGCGCAAAGCTACAGCCTCGCAAAATTCTCGCTCGACGAGAGCCGCGTAAAGTACGACAGAGGCACGCTGCCCGACAGCATTGCCCCCACCGACCATCTGCGTTTCGGCGGCATTGCCCTGCACCTGCAAGGAGCCGAATATTCGCCGCAAAAGATAAACGCCTCGGTAGAGAAGCTCGCCATGAGCCAAGAGCCGACGGGCATTGCCATCGAGAGCGGCAATCTGCTGCTGACAGGCGACTCGGCGAACATAAGCATTAAAGATGCTCTTCTTGTGAGTCGCAACGGCACCACCCTCGTCGCCGAGGCAACAATGCCCGTGCCCGTCGATGGCGGCAACAGCAAAGGAAGCATCAAGGGCCGACTGCATGTAAACAAGCGCGACCTCCGGGGATTCCTAACAAAAGAGAGCTACAAAAGCCTCTACGCACTGCCCGACTCTCTGCTGAATATAGAGACCACAATCCGCGGCAACGTAAAAAAAATAGCCGTAGACACAATAAAAGCCGAAATTCCCGGCATTGCAAGAATAGGAGCCTCGGGCGAGGGCAGCAACCTCACCAACGAAAAAAAGCGCACACTGGATATTCTCTTCGAAGCAAAGGCGCGCCATCCGCAAAAGATTCCCCGCACCAACCTCCCCGACAGCATCGGCAGCAACAATCTGCAGATGAAGGGAGCAGCATCGCTACGCAACGGCACCTACACAGCCGACGCTACCATCGTCACCGACAACGGAACAGCCACGGCGCAAGGCACCTACACGGCAAGCGACAACAGCTACGATGCAAAAGTCACCTTCGACAAGTTCGCACTCTCGCGACTGCTGCCCGACGTCCCCCTGAACCTGCTGAGCATGAGCGCCACCCTCGTCGGAAGAGGCACCGACCTCTACAGCGACACCACAAGCTACATCTGCACGGCACAGATAGACACACTGCTGTACGACAGCCTCGCATTCGACAACATCAGCCTGAATGCAAGGCAGGACACCTCATTGTCCACAATCAGCATAGAGTCGCAGAGTCCCATACTGCAGATGGCACTCTCGGCCCAGACAAAAATAAAAAAATCGGCAATAAGGAATCGCACGAAAATAGAGCTCGAAAGAGCCGACATTCACCGTCTGGGATTGTCTCAGCACCCGATAATCGCAAAGATGAAGCTGGAGACGATGCTCACCACCAACCTCAGCGATAAATATCGCATATTGGGACGAGGCGAGGATTTTGCCTTCCACCACCGAGGAGAGAAATACACCCCCGAAGAACTTCGCATCGCAGCATTCACCGAGGGCGACAGCACCCTGCTGCGTTTGACCTCGGGCGACCTGAAGATTGACGGATACATTGCAGCCGGCTACAAAGAGCTGCTTAAAAGCATAGAAAATGTAAAAAGCCTCGCACTGAAAGATTTCCAGCATCGCGACACGATGCCCGACATTCGAGAGTATGAGCGTCTGCTGCCCGAAACGGACATACGCATCAACGGCAAAAAGAAAAATATCCTCGCCGACTACCTTGCAATAAACGGAATCACCTACGACGCGGTAGAGTTCGCCTGCCGCCTCGACAGTCTGAAAGAGATTAACGCGCGCGGCAGCATCCTCAACCTCGAACACAATAACAAACACCTCGACACACTGCGTTTCGCCCTGTCCCAGGACACAACCATCGTTAAATACTTCACAGGAGTGAAAAGCCGCGCCATCGTCGAGGGCGAAGAGAAATCAACCTTCGGAGCGGCACTCTACGGCACACTCGACAGAGGCACACTCACAGCCAACTACATCTTCCGCGACCGCAACGATGCTGTAGGCATGAAGCTCGGAGCCTCTGCAAAGATGCTAGGCGACGGCTACCTCATACGCTTCACCCCCAAGGCCACCCTCTTCCGCCAGCCATTCACCTTCAACGAAGAGAATGAAATTTTCATCAGCCGCGACACAAAGATACGCGGCAACGTGGAACTGCTCGACACCACTCACTCGGGAATGAACCTCTACGCCGATTGGGACAGCGTCAAGCAGCAGGACATCAGCATGGAGCTCTTCAACATCGACCTTCAGACGGTGACGAAGATACTCCCCTTTGCCCCCGACCTTGCAGGCGTGCTCAACATCGACGCACACTACAGCGAGAGCAGCGAAGGCATCATGCTGGGCAGCGACGCAACGATAGAGAATCTTGCCTACGAAGGCACACTCATAGGCAACGAACGCCTGGAACTCTCCTACATTCCCAAGAGTGCGAAAGAGCATCTTGCCCACCTTACCATGCTGCACAACGACCGCGAAGTTGCCCTTTTCAAGGGAGCGCTCGACAACGACACGGTAAACAGCGAGGCCAGGGGCGAGCTTGCACTCATGCGTTTCCCGTTGACCATTGCCAACGCATTCCTTAAAGAGACAGGCGTCACCACCGACGGCTATATAGACGGAGAAATGAGCATAAGCAGCGAGGGCGAAACACCCGTCGCCAACGGCTATCTAAGATTCGACTCTGCCTACGCCGACCTTCCCTCGTTCGGCACCACCCTGCACCTTGTCGACGACAGGATAAACGTGGAAAAGAATATACTGAAATTCGAGAATTTCGACATCTACGCCAAAGGAGACACCCCCTTCAAGGTGAACGGCACCGTCGACCTCAACACCCTCTCCAATCCCGAATTCAACCTGCGCATGCGCGCCAACGACTACGAGATTGTAAACGCCAAGCGCGCCAAGAATTCCATACTCTATGGCCGCATGTTCATCAACCTGAACTCGCGCATCACAGGCAGACTCAACGCACTGAAGCTCAGCGGCTCAACAACCATTCTGGGCAAGAGCGACGTCACCTATGTGATACAGGACACCCCACTCGAGACAGAGAACAGTCTCGACGGCCTTGTCACCTTCACCAATTTCGAGGACACTACCACAGTAGAGACCGAGACACCCGAATACAACCTCGGCGACATAGAAATGGACATCACCCTCGCCATTGAAGAGGGCGCACGCATAAACGCAGACTTCGACAGCGAACGCACAAGCTACATTGAGCTTCAGGGCGAGGGCAACCTCAACCTCACATACACAGGCGAGACGGGAATGAACCTCACGGGACGCTATCTGCTGAGCAATGGCCAGATGAAATACACGCTGCCCGTAATTCCCCTGAAGACCTTTAACATCAACGAGGGCAGCTACATAAATTGGACGGGCGACATTGCCAACCCCACGCTGAACATCACCGCCGTGGAGCGAGTGATAACCTCGGTGCTCATCGACGACAACAGCCAGGCAGTGCAGTTCGACGTAGGCATCAAGCTCACAAACACACTGAACAATATGGGACTGAGCTTCACCCTCTCGGCACCCGAGAATGCAGCTGTGCAGAATCAGCTGAACGCCGTCGACGCCGAGACACTGAATAAATATGCCCTTACGATGCTCATCACCGGAGCATACATTGGCGGCGAGAACAGCCTGAGCGTGTCGAGCGCACTGAGCTCTTTCCTCGACGCGCAGATAAATAATCTTGTGGGCAACGCCATGAGCAGCACCGTCGACATCAACGTAGGAATCACCGACCTCGAAGATGCCGCTACGGGCGACACATACAAGAACTACTCGTTCAGCTTCACCAAGAGATTCTGGAACGACAGGCTGAAGGTAATCATCGGCGGAGAGGTGAACAACAACGCCAATGCCACTGCCAACGAGAGCTTCATCAACAACGTCTCGCTCGAATGGAAGATAAGCAATTCGGGCAACCGCTATCTACGACTTTTTTATGACAAAAACTACGAGTCGATACTCGAAGGAGAGATTATAGAGACAGGCATCGGATACGTCTACAAGCGCAAACTCAACAGCCTTAATGAACTGCTTATATTCAAGAAGAAAGAGGATATTCCCGCAGCAATGCCCGCGCAGCGTCCCGAGGAAAAGAAAAACAGAGAAAAAGAGCACAGAGAATGAGAATAAATATTTACATAATAGCATTGGCTGTAGCACTGCTCGCCTCGTGCTCCACCACCCGCAACCTGCCCGAGGGAGAGACACTCTACACGGGCATTAAGCAGATGACCTTCGTCGATGCCAAAGAGCATGCGGCGACCCCCATCGGCGAGGAGGCGATGAACGAAATTGCCGCCGCCCTCGACTGCCCGCCCAACGCCTCCATTGCCGGAAGTTCAAAATACCGCAGCCTCCCCGTGGGCCTGTGGGTGTACAACCGCTTCGTCGACAGCAAAGGAAAGATTGGGCGATGGATATTCAAGACCTTCGCCACCACCCCCGTGCTTCTCTCAAACGTAAACCCCACGCTGAGAGCGCAGGTGGCCGCCAACCGTCTGCAGAACTACGGCTACTTCAACGGAGAGGTCAGCGAAGAGATTGCATACAACAAAAAGAATCCCAAAAAGGCAAAGGTAAGCTACACGATAACCCTTGGCGAGCCGCGCACATACGACAGCATAGAGTATCGCCACTTCTCGCCGCGCGCCGACAGCCTCATAGAGGCGACAAAGAGGCAACGACTGCTAAAGAGCGGAGAGCAGTTCAGCGTGCCCAACCTCACAGGAGAGCGCAACCGTCTGAACACACTGCTGCGCAACAACGGCTACTACTATTATCAGAGTGGCTATATAGACTATCTTGCCGACACCATCAACCATCCGGGGCACGTCAGTCTGCGCATAGAGCCACACAAAGGGCTTCCCGCCTACATCAGAGAGCCAAAATATATGGGAAGGACCACGCTGAAGGTTACAAAATCGGGCAGCATGTACGGCCAAAAACCCGACACCACCACCTTCCGCAACCTCACATACATTCACCATGGCGAGAAAGCCCCCGTACGTGCGGGTACCATACTGCGCAACGTACAGCTGCGTCCGGGACAGCTCTATTCACAAGAGAAACAATCGCTTACACTGCAACAGTTGAGCCAGCTGAACATCTTCAGCAGTCTGAACTTCACGTTCACACCCCGCGGCGGAGACATTGCCAACGACACGCTGGACATGATGATTACCGCCCAGCTGGACAAGCCCTACGACTTTACCTTCGAGCTTAACGCAACCTCGAAGAGCAACAGCCAGATAGGCCCCGGCAGCAAGGTCACCCTCTCGCGCAACAACCTTTTCCGCGGAGGCGAGACACTGAAATTCTCGCTTTTCGGCTCCTACGAGTGGCAGACAGACGACAATGTACGCGGCCGCGAGGCTGTGATAAACTCTTGGGAGATAGGCTCCAACGTCTCGCTCACCTTCCCGCGACTCTTCTTCCCGCTGGTGCACCGCCGCTACCTGCGCTACCCCTCGTCGACGGCGTTCAGCATCTACGGCAACCAGCTCAACCGCTCGGGATTCTTCAAGATGGTGCACGTCGGTGGACAGGCTACATACACCCTGAAGCCCAAACAGACTACCACACACACTATCACCCCCTTCCGCCTCACGTATGACATGCTGCAGAGAACGACAGCCAAATTCGACTCCATAATTTCGGGTAACCGCTCGATAGCCAACAGTTTCCGCGACCAATTTATCCCTGCAATGCAGTACACTGTCACCTACGACAATGCACGCACTACCCACCGCAACAAGACCTGGTGGGAGAACTCGATAACCTCGTCGGGAAACATCACTTCTCTCGCCTTCTGCGCCTTTGGAAAGAAATGGGACGAGAAGGATAAAAACCTATTCGAGAACCCCTATGCACAGTTCCTGAAATTCACCACAGAGCTGCGCAACCTCTTCCGCATAAACGCAAACAACCACATTGCCACACGAGTGATGGCGGGAGTCATCGCAAGCTACGGAAACTCGACAACCGCCCCCTACTCCGAGCAATTCTACATTGGCGGTGCCAACAGTCTGCGCGCCTTCACAGTGCGTTCGCTGGGCCCCGGCAGCTACCACCCCGAGGAGAGCACCCGCTACTCCTATCTTGACGAGACGGGAACGCTGAAGTTCGAGGCCAACCTCGAATACCGCGCAAAGCTCTTCGGCAACCTTCAGGGAGCGCTCTTCGTCGACGCCGGTAACATATGGCTGCTAAAGAGCGACGAGAATCGTCCGGGAGGAGAATTCTCGCTCAAGAACTTCGCCGACCAGATTGCGCTGAACACAGGATTCGGCGTTCGCTACGACCTTGAATTTCTCGTCCTGCGTCTCGACGTGGGTATTGCCCTGCACTACCCCTACGACACAGGCAAGAGCGGATACTACAATATCCCCTCATTTGGGAAAGGTTACGCGTGGCATTTTGCCATCGGCTACCCATTCTAAAATGTAGCGACAATGGCCATCGACCGAGCACGTAAATATTTCCATATAAAAACATTGAGATTAAAAAATATTAACTACCTTTGTAGCAGTTTTCTTGAAACAAGAATACAACAATTTTTATAATATACTTAAAAACAAAGAATTATGAAACCTACACTTTTTGTATTGGCAGCAGGTATGGGCAGCCGTTACGGCGGTCTTAAACAGCTTGACGGACTCGGCCCCAACGGCGAGACAATCATGGACTACTCTATTTTCGACGCTATCCGTGGCGGTTTTGGAAAATTGGTATTCGTTATCCGTAAAGATTTCGAGCAGGATTTCCGCGAGAAAATCCTTAGCAAATACGAGGGTCACCTTCCCACAGAATTGGTTTTCCAGGCTATCGACGACCTTCCCGAGGGCTTCACAGCTCCCGAGGACCGCAAAAAGCCCTGGGGTACCAACCACGCTGTACTCATGGGTAAAAATGCCATCAAAGAACCCTTTGCAGTAATCAACGCCGACGACTTCTATGGCCGCGACGCATTCGAGGTTATGGGCAAATGGCTCAACGAGCTTCCCGAGGGCAGCAAGGACAGATACAGCATGGTAGGTTTCCGCGTATGCAACACTCTCAGCGAGAATGGTAGCGTAGCACGTGGCGTTTGCGAGAAGAACGATGCAAACATGCTTACAGGCGTTGTTGAGCGCACAGAGATTATGCGCGTAGACGGCAAAATCTGCTACAAGGACGAGAATGGCGCATGGATCGAGGTTGAGGAGAATGCACCCGTATCTATGAACTTCTGGGGCTTCACACCCGACTACTTCAACTACTCAGAGGAGCAGTTCGTTGAGTTCTTGAAGGCCAACGCATCTAACCCCAAGTCAGAGTTCTTCATTCCCTTGGTAATCGACAACCTCATCAACAGCGGCAAGGCTACTTGCGAGGTTCTCGACACAACATCAAAATGGTTCGGTGTTACATACGCTGACGACCGTCAGGCAACTGTTGAGAAAATCCAGTCACTCATCGAGGCTGGCGAATACCCCAACAAATTGTTCTAATCCTAGAATAAATTCAAACGCAAAAAGCGTCAAGGCAGCAGTGCCTTGACGCTTTTTCTTTATTTCATAAGAGCCGTGCACGAAAGAATCATCATAGGCAAAAGGCATATACTCTGAAGAAAAATTACTTTTAAAAGAAATATATAGTCATTAATAACTATTACCACATGCTAATTTCAATAAAATTTTATTGATGGTTACAGCAAAGTAGAGTAACTTTGCATAGTGAAAGTCTGCTTTAAAAAGGCGGCGCTGAACATTTATAGATACAAACACGGGGAAATGAAATTATCTGAACTAAAAAACGGAGAAACAGCAGTCATCATACGTCTGTCGGGACACGGAGGATTCCGCAAACGTATAATGGAGATGGGATTCGTGCGCGGCGAAAAGGTAAAGTCGGTGCTCGACTCTCCATTGAGCGACCCTGTGAAGTATCATGTGATGGGCTACGACGTGTCACTACGACGCAACGAGGCCTCTATGATTGAAGTGCTCCCCGAAGAGGAGGCAAAAAGAGTGCTCACCCCCGCCCATTCGTTCGGATGCATCGCCGAGTGCAGCCATTGCAGCACATGCAGTTACAACAAGCGCAAGTACGACGCCATACGTAAAAATGTCATTAACGTAGCGCTTGTTGGAAACCCCAACAGCGGAAAGACCTCGCTCTTTAACATACTCACAGGCAGCAGCGAGCACGTGGGCAACTACAGCGGTGTCACAGTGGATGCCAAGAGCGGCAGCTTCAACTACAAAGGCTACCGCATCAGACTCACCGACCTTCCGGGAACATACTCAATATCGGCCTACACGCCCGAGGAAATTTACGTCCGCCGCCATCTGTTCAACGAAGAGCCCGACGTTATTATAAACGCAGTCGTTGCGTCGAACATCGAGCGCAACCTGTACCTCACCACCGAGCTTATAGACATGAACTTGCGCACAGTTGTCGCGCTCAACATGTACGACGAACTTGTGGGAAGCGGAGCAAAAATCGATTACAAGCATTTGGGAGCAATGATGGGCGTCCCCATGATTCCCACCATCGCCCGAAGCGGAGAGGGACTCGACAAACTGCTGGACACGGTGATAGAAATGTTCGAAGGCACGAACAACACCGCACGTCACATACACATAAACTACGGAATCTCGATGGAGGAGTCTATAGCGCCGCTAGCCGAAATGTTGCATCTGGCCACCGACCTTCCCCACCAATTCCCCGTAAGATATTGGGCAACGAAGCTGCTCGAAAAGGATGGCGAGGCCATCAGACAACTGCACGCATGCAGGGAAATTGGCACATGGATGAAAATGGCCGACAAGCTGAGCAAAAAGGTGCAGCACGATACTGACGTCGACGTAGAGACAGCCATAAGCGATGCAAAATACGGATTCATCGCCGGAGCATTGCAGGAGACCTACACTATGGGCGACACGAATGCAAACAAAAAGACCAGACGCATCGACCGCCTCGTGGCCAACAAATGGCTGGGCTTCCCCATATTCATTGCACTGATGTTGCTGATGTTCACAGCCGTGTACAAAGTGGGAGCCTACCCTCAAGCATGGATAAGAAGCGCCTTTGAGCATATGGGCCGATTCTTTGCAAATATCATTCCCGAAGGCGCCGTGCAGGACCTTGTAGTGAGCGGAATCATAGGCGGAGTGGGAAGCGTGGCAGAGTTCCTGCCCAACATCCTTATACTCTATCTTTTTATCTCACTGATGGAAGATTCTGGCTATATGGCACGCGCGGCATTCATCATGGACAGGCTGATGCACCGCATGGGGCTTCACGGAAAATCATTCATTCCCATGCTCATGGGATTCGGATGCAACGTGCCCGCAATTATGGCCACACGCACCATCGAGAGCCACAGCAGCCGCCTGATAACCATACTGATAACCCCGTTTATGTCGTGCAGCGCCCGACTGCCCGTATATATACTGCTTGCAGGCACATTCTTCCCTAAATACGCGCCGCTGGTGATGATTGGCCTCTACATTTTTGGAATACTCATCGCTGCACTCACTGCGCGTCTGCTGCGCATCGTCAAATACCACAAGGACGAGACGCCTTTTGTAATGGAGCTTCCACCCTATCGTTGGCCGACACTACGTTCTACACTGCGCCACATGTGGGAAAAATGCGAGCAATATATAAAGAAGATTGGAACAGTAGTACTCGCAGCAACGGTGATAATATGGTTCCTCAGCTACTTTCCCCGCCCGGCCGAGGGCACAATGGTGTCAGACAGCAATGCCTACGCAGGGTCGTACATAGGAATGGTAGGAAAAGCCATAGAGCCGGTCGTCGAGCCATTGGGACTCAACTGGCGTTCGAGCATTGCCCTGATAGCCAGTATCCCCGCCAAAGAGTTGGTAGTAAGCACATTGGGAGTATTGTACAACACCACCGACGAAAATCTGTCGCAGTCGCTGATAGCATCGGGCGACTTTACAAAAAGCTCAGCAGCAGCATTCCTAGTGTTCATGCTACTCTTCTTCCCCTGCATCGCAACCGTCGCCACAATAGCCGAAGAGACGGGGCGCAAGAAGTTTGCACTCTTCGCAATACTCTACAACACAAGCATTGCATGGCTCATAGCCTTTTTAATCAACCAGATAGGCTCGTACCTATAAACAAAAAAAGAAAATGACAGACAACCATACAATATACTCGGGAAAGATGAAGGCGGCCGACCTTATTTCGGCCGACTGGAGATTGTTGTCCATATTCGAGCGCCTGGACATCAAATTGGGCTTCGGCGAAGCAACCATCGACGAAATTTGCGCGCGCTACAACCTCTCTTCGGAGCTTTTCCTGATGATCTGCAACATCTACTCCTTCAACAGCTACCGTCCGAAAGCCGAGAAACTGAAGAAGGAGGATCTCCCGCACATCCTCTCCTATCTGCGTGCATCGCACAAGCACTATATGAATAATTGGTTCCCGCGCCTCCACAACAACATTCACACAATGATGGAGGAGTATGAGGACACCAACCGTTACGTGCTCAACAAATTCTTCGACGACTACGACACAGAGATAAAAAAACACTTCGAGTACGAAGAGTTTTCGGTGTTTCCGTACATAGAGAGCCTGCTCAACGGCAGCAGCGAGGCTGTGTACAAGATAAGCAATTTCGAGGACAACCACACGAATGTCGAAGAGAAGCTGAACGACCTTAAAAACATCATCATCAAATATCTGCCGGGCACCTATACTTCGAACATACGCATGAAGGTGCTCAACGAGATTTTCAAGATAGAGAACGACCTGCGCAAACACACATTGGTCGAGAACAGACTGCTCATTCCTTTAGTAACAAAATTGGAGAAGAACAATGGCCGAGAATAAGAGATATAGAATACTGCTTATAGAGCCGTCCGAGATTGTTGCAGCGGGAATGGAAGCAATAATTGAAAAGAGCAGCAAATTCAGGCTGGCAAGCACGCTGCCCAACCTCAGCTACTACAAGAACAGGCCCGACGCGTTCGACATTGTAATTATCAATCCTGCAGTCATCGACTACAACGAACGCTTCGACATCCGCTCAATATTCAGTTCCGAGGAGCACGAAACAGCCGTAGTCGCACTCACATACACAAGCTACGACGAGAATGTGCTGCGTCAGTACGACGAGTGCATAGGCATCTACGACTCGGCTGCCAGAATCTTCCAGAAACTGAACAACGCGCTGAAAGAGCGCAAGGAGAGCAAGAGCGAGCTGTACGAACTCTCGACAAGAGAGCGTGACATTCTTGTAGCCGTCGCAAAAGGAAAGACCAACAAAGAGATTGCCGACGAATTTAACATTTCCATCTACACGGTAATCTCGCACCGACGCAACATTTCGCGCAAGCTGGGCATCAACAGTATTTCGGGACTCACCGTATACGCAATCATGAACAAGCTGATTGATATTTCGAGCATACAGTAAACATCCACAATCATAAACAATAAAATAGCCGTGTGAAGATTGATCTGACCCCAAAAAGTTGGACGGATTAATAAATAAATTTATTGGTAAAGAGTTCGGTATTGCACCGGACTCTTTCCTTTTAGTCTCAGTTTTATTCTATCATTGTTGTAGTAATGGATATACTTCTTAAGTTCCAG
>JAFYPH010000031.1 GCA_017547585.1 Bacteroidaceae bacterium
ACGAGCGCAGCCGAAGTTCGCCGAAGGCAATATTTTCGCTCGCGAAAATTTGTGAGCCGAGGAGAGAGTGACTGATTTTGTCTGTGCTGTGCCTTTTAAATAAAGTAGGCTGCGCTCGTTTACAATCTACAAGCAAACTTGCATTGTACTCGCTGGCACTACTTTTGCACCCTTTTGGGCGCCAAAAGGGTGGATAGAAACAAAGGCCTGTAAAATTGCAACAAAAGATTAATGGTAAAGACTGCCATACAATACAACAAAAGATTGAGAGCTATTTGCCCTCAATCCCCATAATTAATGAACAATCCCCGTTCAACGTTGTTGCATAAAAGAGAAATATAAACAAACAAAAGCAAATTATGAGTAGTGAAAGAATAGTAGTAATAGGCAGTTGCAACACAGATATGGTCATAAACACCGAGCGACTGCCGCAGCCAGGTGAGACAATCATCGGCGGCAACTTCTTCATGAATGCCGGCGGAAAAGGCGCCAACCAAGCAGTGGCAGCTGCACGTCTCGGCGGACAAGTAAGCTTCATGGCAAAGGTGGGCAACGACCACTTCGGCACCCGCTCCATAGAGCAGTACAGAAACGAAGGAATAGACGTAGAGCACATACTCGTCGATGGTGACCACCCCTCGGGAGTAGCGCTCATCATGGTCGATGCAAAAGGCGAGAACTGCATAGCCGTCGCCTCGGGAGCGAATGCCCTTCTGCGTCCCGAAGATATTGACAAGGCAGTGGAAATAATCGACCGCGGCGATATTCTTCTCATGCAGCTAGAGACACCCCTCGACACAGTGGAGCATGCGGCGCGCATAGCCCACGAGCGCGGAAAAAGAGTAATCCTTAACCCCGCTCCAGCGCAGCACCTACCCGACAGCCTCCTGAAAAACCTCTATATGATTATAGCCAACGAGACAGAGACCGAGCATATTTCTGGCATTAAAATCACAGACATGGAGAGTATCTGCCGTGCGGCGGACATCATAAGCGGTCGCGGAGTAGAAAATGTGGTCATCACCCTCGGCTCCAAAGGAGCATTCATCAAAGAGAATGGCTCCTACCACAAAGTACCCGCAATAAAGGTGAAGGCTGTGGACGCCACGGCGGCCGGCGACACCTTCTGCGGCGCCCTCTGCGTGGCCCTCGCCGAGCACAAGAACATCATCGACGCAGTGGAGTTTGCCAATAGATGCGCCTCGGTAACCGTCACCCGCATGGGTGCCCAGTCGTCGTTGCCCTACCGCGGCGAGATTGACGAAATGTAATTTTTAAACACTTAAAAATAAAAGAATTATGTTTATAGTAAACAATTATACGCTTGCAGTGGTGCTCTGCTTCGTGACGATGCTCTGCTGGGGCTCGTGGGCAAACACCCAGAAACTCGCGGGAAAGACGTGGCGCTACGAACTTTTCTATTGGGACTATGTGATAGGAATCCTGCTCTTCTCGATAGTCCTGGGCTTTACGCTTGGCAGCGTCGGCGACGCGGGACGCAGCTTCGTGGACGACCTCAGACAGATAACCTTCGACAACTATCTGAGCGCCTTCATCGGCGGAGTCCTTTTCAACCTCGCCAACATACTGCTCTCGGCAGCAGTCTCTATGGCCGGCCTCACGGTAGCCTTCCCGCTGGGAGTGGGCATTGCGCTTGTGCTCGGAGTCTTCGTCAACTATTTCGGCGAGCCCAAAGGCGACCCCACGATACTCTTCTTTGGCGTTGCATTGGTGATGATAGCCATCATACTCAACGCAGTAGCCTCGGGCAAGATGAGCAAAGGCGGCACGGGAACAAACAAGAAAGGCGCGCTCATAGCCATCGTCGCCGGAGTGCTTATGTCCTTCTTCTACCGCTTCGTAGCCGCAGCGATGGACCTCAACAACTTCGAGCACCCGACGCCGGGAATGGCCACCCCCTATTCGGCCTTCTTCATCTTCTCGGTGGGCATCTTCATCAGCAACTTCCTGTTCAACACCATAGTCATGCGTCACCCCTTCGTAGGCTCGCCCGTCACATATGGCGAATACTTCAAAGGCCGCATGGGTACGCACCTTGTGGGAGTCCTCGGTGGCGTCATCTGGGGCTTGGGAACAGCCCTCAGCTACATTGCAGCCGGAAAGGCCGGCGCGGCAATCTCCTACGCATTGGGACAGGGAGCGCCCATGGTAGCAGCCCTGTGGGGCATCTTCATCTGGAAAGAGTTCAAAGGCGCTCCGCGCAGCGTCGACCTTCTCCTCGGGCTCATGTTCATCCTCTTCATTTCGGGCCTCGGAGCCATTATCGTCTCCGGCGCCAACTGACAAAAATACCTAAAGCCATCGGCCTGTACACCCACCGTGTGCAGGCCTTTTTCATTTTCCTCTGTTCGAAATTACCAAAAACGGCTAAAATGTGCATTTATAATAAATTTCGTCGGCTAACATAGGCGTAAATTCATAAATTAGCCTTATCTTTGTCTAAATTTTATTAACAATATCTATGAAAATCGTAAAATTATTATTGATTGCGTGCTTGTTCACACTGACAGCGCAGGCACAGAAAAAGTATGAGTTGGCATCTCCCAACGGCAAGTTGAAAACAAACATTACCGCCGGCGAGAAACTTACCTATGACATCGTTTTCAACGATCAGCAGGTAATTGCAGCCGCTCCCATCTCTATCACATTGGAGAATGGCGAGGTTTGGGGCGAGAACGACAAGCCCACAAGCGCAAAGCGTAAGAGCGTAAACACAAAGATTGCTTCTCCCTTCTACCGCGCAGCAGAGATGGAGGACAACTACAACGAGCTTGTTCTTTCTTTCAAAGGCAAGTGGAGCGTTGAGTTCCGTGCTTACAACGACGGTATCGCTTACCGTTTCGTAAACAAGAACAAGAAGGCTTTCAATATTGCAAACGAGGAGGTAAACTTCCAGTTCAACTCAGATGCTAAGGGTACAGTTCCCTTCGTAATCCGCGGTTACGATGGCAACTACGAGTCACAGTTCTTCAACTCTTTCGAGAACCAGTACACAGTTAAGAACCTCTCTGAGCTCAACAAGAAACGTCTCATCTTCCTCCCCGCATTGGTAGAGGTAGAGAACAACGTAAAAGTTTGTTTCACAGAGACCGACCTTAACAACTACCCCGGTCTTTACCTCAGCACAGAGAAGGGCGAGAACCTCCTCAGCGGTGTATTTGCGCAGTACCCCAAAGAGCTCGAGCAGGGTGGTCACAACAACCTCCAGATGAAGATTAAGTCTCGCGAGAACTACATTGCAAAGGTACAGGGTCCCCGCAACTTCCCCTGGCGTATCGCAGTCGTTTCTGACAAAGACATCGACATCGCAAACTCTAACCTCTCTTACCTCTTGGCAGAGCCCTCAAAGGTTGCTGACACATCATGGATCAAGCCCGGTAAGGTAGCTTGGGAGTGGTGGAACTGCTGGAACATCGACGGCGTAGACTTCAACACAGGCGTAAACAACGCTACATACAAAGCATACATCGACTTCGCAGGCAAGAACGGCATCGAGTACGTAATCCTCGACGAGGGTTGGGCAGTAAACAAGAAGGCCGACCTCATGCAGGTTGTTGACGCTATCGACCTCAAAGAGCTCATCGCTTATGCAGCAGAGCGCAACGTAGGTATCATCCTTTGGGCTGGTTACTATGCATTCGAGCGCGACATGGAGAACGTATGTAAGCACTATTCAGAGATGGGCGTTAAAGGTTTCAAGGTTGACTTCATGGACCGCGACGACCAGATGATGACAGACTTCAACTTCCGCGCAGCAGAGATGTGTGCTAAGTACAAGCTCCTCCTCGACCTCCACGGAACACACAAGCCCGCAGGTCTCAACCGCACATACCCCAACGTACTCAACTTCGAGGGCGTTTACGGTCTCGAGCAGGCTAAGTGGGAAGATCCCAAGATCCTCGACCACGTAACATACAACACACAGCTCCCCTTCATCCGTCAGGTATCAGGTCCTATGGACTACACACAGGGTGCTATGCTCAACACAATCAAGGGTCAGTACAAGCCTAACTACTACGAGCCCATGAGCCAGGGTACACGTTGCAACCAGTTGGCACTCTACGTTATCCTCGAGTCTCCTCTGAACATGCTCTGCGACAACCCCAGCAACTACGAGCGTGAGCCCGAGTGCACAAAGTTCATCAGCGCAATCCCCACAACATGGGACGAGACAAAGGTTATCGACGGTAAGCTCGGTGAGTACGTTGTAACTGCACGTCGCAAGGGTGACACATGGTACATCGGTGGTATCACCAACTGGCACGGCCGCACAATCGACGTAGACCTCTCATTCCTTGGTGGCAAGAACATGAAGGGTGAGTTGTTCCGCGACGGTGTAAACGCATGGAAGAAGGCTCGTGACTACAAACGTGAGGAGAAGAGCGTAGATACAAGCAAGAAGTTCAAGATCTACATGGCTCCCGGTGGTGGTTTCACACTCAAATTGCAGTAATCCCTAATAAGGCTTTTAAGCAATAAACACAAAAATGGGTGACTCTTCGATGAAGTGAACCCCAAAAGTTAGACAAAAAACTTTTGGGGTTTATTTTATGCGTAAGAAACACGATTATTCAGCATTGCTAAAATATATGCATATGCTTGAAAGTGGTTATTCCATCAATTACATTCACACTCATTAT
>JAFYPH010000032.1 GCA_017547585.1 Bacteroidaceae bacterium
CGACGGACAGGCGGCAACGGAAAAGCGCTACGGACAGGATTTTATAAATAATCCGGCAATAATTGCATATTCTTATAAGATAACCAGCGAGGGTCGTAGCCTCTACCGCGAGAAAGAGTACAAACGCGCCTTTGAAAAATTCAGTGAGGCGGCTGCGCTCGGCTACCCTGATGCAATATTCTATGCAGGTGTATGCTATACAAATGGCGAGGGTGTAGAGGCAGATTCTGTAAAGGCGTTTCGTATGTTTCGCAGTGCAGCGAATGGAGGAAATATTGCAGCAATGCATAATCTTGCAAACTGTTACATGCAGGGTATCGGAACAAAAAGCAATAATGCTCTTGCACATAAATGGTACACAGCCGCAGCTGATAGTGGTTACACACGCTCTATGAGCATGCTTGCAAAGAGCTACGAAGATGGTATTTTTACAGAAAAATCACCTGAGAAGGCCATCGAATGGTACAAAAAGGCAGCCGAAAAGGACGAGCCCTATGCAATATACAAGATTGCCCGCTATTATGAACAGAAAGATTCCATAGATGGTAAGAAAGGAAAGGCCCTGCGCGAGTCCGAGGCTATTAAACTATTCACCCGTGCGGCCGAGCTTAAAAATGTTCAGGCACAGATGAAACTCGCCGAGTGCTACGGCAACGGACGCTACGTAAAGAAAAACAAGAAACAGCGCTTCGAATGGCTGCTTCGTGCCGCGAACAGCGGTAATATGGAGGCGCAGGAGCTTATCGGTGAATGCTACGAGAAGGGTCGCGGAACTCAAAAGAACAACCCTAAAGCCTATAATTGGTACAAAAAAGCAGCCGAACAAGGCAGTGAAAAAGGCAAGATAAAAGCCAAAGAGTACGAACTATTCAAATTCTATAAATAGAATGAATAGCTACTCGATGCACTGCGGAGGCCAATTGACAAGATAGAGTCTCTCGGTGGCACGCGTAAAGGCAGTGTAGAGCCAACGGAAATAGTCGTTGTTCACCCCCTCGGGAGGAGTGTAGCCCTGGTCGAGAAAGACTGTGCGCCACTGTCCACCCTGAGCCTTGTGACAGGTAACTGCGTAGCCATATTTCACCTGCATGGCATTGTAATATGGATCCTCGCGCAGCTTCTCCATGCGCTTGCGCTTGGCGCTAATCTCTGCATAATCCTCCCACACAGCCTCGAAAAGTCGCTCATTCTCGCTCTTGGTGAGCGACGGCGACTCGCTCATGAGCGTGTCGAGAAGAATCTTTACGTCAAACTCGCAGTCGTAGTCGGGGAAAGAGAGGGTAACATCGGCGAAGCGGAAGCCGTACATCTCCTCGACTCCACCCACACGCAAAATTTCGGCAATGTCGCCATTGGCAACAAAATCGAGTTTTTCGAGCAGTTCTTTGTCAACCTTTCCCACCTGCTCGCGCCAATAGTAATTATTCTTTACCACCATCAGAAGGTCGCCGCGGTTGAGCTCGTCCTCGCGGTAGAGAATACGGCGGCGGATGCCCTCATTGTAGATGTTCGCGCGTTTGTTCGAGCGGCAAAGAACAATAGTCTCTTCGAGCCCCACAGCGCCATATTCCGTCTCGATAGTCTCGATGAGAGTCTCGCCTGTAACAACGGCAATATCGGGGAAGCCCGTCAGTCGAATACAGGGCATTGAATCGGCTCCGCGCGCAATGAGATTCCTGAGCATCGTTGCATTTGTGAGAATGCCCGACCCCTCTGTCTGACGCATCACCTGCGTGAGTTCCACGCGGGTAACGTCGAGGCTCATGCTGCACAGATAGTCGGCCGAAAGTGCCGGAGAGAGTTCCTCGCCGACGGGTGGCAGCTGAGCAGTGTCGCCCAGCAGCAAAAGACGGCAGCCGTCGCCCGAATAGACATACTCTACAAGGTCGTCGAGCAGCGCCCCCGAGCCGAAGCCCGAAAAGCCACCATTTGCAATCATCGAGGCCTCGTCGACAATGAAAAGCGCATTGCGCAGACTATTGTGCGACAATGTGAAAGAGGTGCTGTTGAGTATCGACTTTTGCCTGTAGATACATTTGTGGATAGTGTAGGCACTCTTGCCCGAATAGGATGAAAATACTTTCGCCGCGCGACCGGTGGGGGCCAAAAGCACCACCCTGCGCTGCAACTGCACAAGCGTGCGCACGAGTGCCGAAATGAGCGTAGTCTTTCCCGTACCCGCATAACCGCACAGCATAAAGACCGCCCTGTCGTCGGACGAGAAAATAAAATCCGACAACTTTTCCAATGAAATTTCCTGCTCAACCGTTGGATTAAACGGGAAATTTGTCTTAATTTGCGCAGCTAAGTATTTATTTATCACTTTTATTTAATAAAAAACGCACAAAAAAAACGTCTATTCCGTTTTTTTGTCTTATTTTTGCGCTACGAAAATACATAAATAAAATATAGAAACAATGAAAAAAGGTTTAAATCTGTTACTTGCTGTAACAATCATCGGACTTGGCTACATCTGCTACCGCAGCATCATGGGCCCCATCGAGTTTGCCGAAGAGCGTAGCTTCCGCGAAAAAGCAATCATTGCACGCCTCATCGACATCCGTACTGCGCAGGTTGAGTATCGCAACATCACAAAGGCAGGTTACTCTGACAACCTCGACAGCCTTATCGAGTTTGTAAAGACTGCACAGATGCCCATCGTCCTCAAAGAGGGTGAGTTGGACGACGCACAGCTCGAGCGTGGTCTTACAGAGAAAAAGGCCATGGAGATTATTGCAAAGGCTCAAAAAACAAACAACTGGAAAGAGGTTGAGAAAGAGGGCTTGAAAAACTTCCGTCGCGACACATCTTGGATTGCGCTTCTCGACACACTCTATCCTCAGGGTTATCAGATTGACTCATTGGCATTCGTACCCTTCGGTAACGGAACAAAGTTCGAGGTTGCTACCAGCGTGGATACAACAAAGGCAGGTAGCCCCCAGTATCTTTTCGAGGTACGCACTCCCTACGAAGTGTATCTTTCAGGCGTAAACGACCAGGAGCTCAAGAACCTCATCAGCGAAATGAAGAAGATGGGTCGTTACTGCGGTCTTAAGGTCGGTGACGTTGAGATGCCCAACAACAATGCCGGTAACTGGGAATAATCCAACATAAATGAACAAGGAGACAACACAGTTATCCCCTACACTATCCATCCGTATAAGTACGGATGGATTTTGTTTTTGCACCTACCTGCCGCAGCAGCCCGACTCGGTAAAGTACAGCTACCACGAGTGTGACGAGGCTACGTCGCTGAGCGCGAACTTTGCGACAGCATGGGAAGAGAGCGGACTCGCCGGCCGCAAATACAACAACATTCAGGTGATTGTTTCGACAACAGAATTCACCACCATCCCCGCCGAGTACGACAACAGCGAGGAGTACGAGACAATATACGGCAGCTGCTTCCCCGCCTCGGAGAAGAGCGTGAAGATATTGTCGAACAGGCTGAGCGCACACAATCTGACGGTGCTCTTTGCCATAGACGAAGAGCTGCACGAGAGCCTGTGCGAAATTGGAGAGGTCACCTACTACTCTCCCGTGAGCATCATCATGGGCTTTCTCACACGCTATCCACGCGAAGAGAAAAGAGTGCTCACAGCCTACCTCCAGGGTGAAAAATCGCTGCTGATAGCAATGGAAGAGGGACGCCCGTTGCTGATGAACGGATTCGCGAGCGAAGAGACACAGGACCAGCTATACTACCTGCTGTGCATATGGAACGAGCTTGAATTCTCGCAGCTCGAGGACACACTGCTGCTGTGCGGCGACACCCACGCAGACGCAATGGAAATGAGCGCAAAGAACTTCATACGCAACATCAGCCGTGTAAACCCGCGCGAGCAGTTCCGTTCGAATCTTCTGAACAAGATAGAAAATATACCTTTTGACCTGCAAACACTTTTATTATGCGAATAGTAAGCGGAAAATATAAGGCGCGCCATTTTGACATTCCCCGCAATTTCAAGGCACGTCCGACAACAGACTTTGCCAAAGAGAATCTTTTCAATGTGCTCAACAACATTGTCGATTTTGAGGATAGCGCTGTGCTCGACCTCTTCTCGGGAACTGCAGGCATCAGCCTCGAATTTCTCTCTCGCGGCTGCGCACCCGTAATCTCTGTGGAAATGGACTCGCTGCACTACTCCCACCAGAGAAAGATTCACGCAAAGCTGCAGGACAAAAATTGGATCCCCCTGCGCGACGACGTATTCCGTTTCGTGCGCCGCGACTCACGCAAGTACGACATTATTTTCGCCGACCCTCCTTATACATTAAAGGAGCTGGGCACAATCCCAAGCCTCATCTTCGAGCACAATCTTCTTAAAGAGGATGGAATCTTCATCTTCGAGCACGGAAAGGACTACGACTTTTCGCAGCACCCCAATTTCATGCGCCACATTTCATACGGCAGCGTGAATTTCACCATCTTCACGGCAACCGCCCAAGAGAGCAGCACCGAAGAGGAAAAGGAGACGCAGGAGTAAGCACCTGCGTCATTCACGTTCCATGCGACGTCCCCACCACTTTGTAGAGCGCATGAACAGCAGCCACTGCGCAAGATAATAGGGGACGAGAATCAACATTCCGCTGTTGGGCAGAGGCTCGACGAAGCGATTCCACGCCAAAATCATGTCCGAGGCAAGGAAAAGGATAGCACCGAGGCCGAAGAGCAGACTACGCTGCTGCAACGCACCCCACACCATCACAGCAATGAGCACCGCATAGAAAGAGACTCCGTAGCGCAGCACTCCCGCAGGAGCATTGGGGATTATCTTGGAGAATGCAAATACAAGAACAGGAATTATGAACAGCGTCGCAACGGTCATGTATCGTGCCGAATAGCGCGTATACTTGTGACGCAGCACTCCCAGCCTGTAACGCGAGAAGAAATAACATATAATGAATATGTGCGCGAGGGCAAACGAGCCCATCTGAGCAAGGAAATTGCCACAGGCACCGAAGAAATCTCCGGCACACGAAAAGAGCATCGCAAACGACATCTGCCAAGGCAAAATCTTGAGCGAGGCCATGAAAAGCAGCCCCACAGGCAGAGCCAGCTTATAGGGTATTTGTACAGGGCTGAAATACAGCACCACCAAACTTAGGAACAGCAAAGAGACAATCACAATGTCAACCTTTGCTCTTGAGAATGTATCACTCATATTCTATTATATATATTATATTCAAAAACAGTTACAGCACCGGAGAGAAAAGCCTCGCCAGCGACTCTTTAAAATGTTGCCTCAAGGGACGCTCCTTGTACTCTTTATACGTATAGAGCCTGCACGCACGCGTGTCCTCAAGGAACAGACTCTTCAGCTGCCGCGCGACACCCCCGTCGTAGACGAAGCTGTTAATCTCGAAGTTACATTCGAAACTGCGGAAGTCTATATTCGCCGAGCCCACCGAAGCAAGCGTATCGTCACAGACAAGCATCTTCGAGTGCAGGAAGCCCCCACGATAGAGATACACTTTCACGCCAGCGTACATCACTTCGCCCAGGAAAGAGCGCGACGCAAGCTCGGTGATACTGCTATCCGAGCGTTCGGGCACCATTATCCTGACATCCACCCCCGCAAGAGCGAGGTTAAGAATAGCCGTGAGCACAAAATCGCTGGGCATAAAATATGGAGTCTGTATATAAAGATACCCTTTGCAGTTGGAAACAAGATGGCCCACCCCCTGCAACATTTCGCGCCAACGTCCGATGGGATTGGAGACAACAACCTGCATCATGGGGCCGGGAGCAACATCCACCTTCGGGAAATATCGCGAGCCGCTCACCAGAGAGCGGTCGGCAAAATACCAGTCGACAAGGAAAGATACCTGAATTCCGTAGACAGCCTCACCGCGCACACAGAGCATAAGGTCGCGCCAGCTGCCCCTGCCGCCGCCCGTCACGTAGCGATCGGCAACATTCATTCCACCGATGAAGGCAGTCTTTCCGTCGATTACCACCACCTTGCGGTGGTTGCGGTAGTTGAGGCTGCTCGACAGCATGGGGAAACGCTCTTTAAGGAAAGGCTGCACATACATTCCCGCGCAACGCATCTCCTCGAAGAAATTCTTGTCCACGCGCCAGCAGCCAACATCGTCGTAGAGCACACGAACCTCGACACCCTCGCGCGCCTTGTCCATAAGGACGTCGCGCAGCAGATGCCCTACAGCATCGTCCATAAAAATATAGAACTGCACGTGAATGTGCTCTTTGGCCGCATAAATTTCGCGTATCAGACGAGTAAAGAATGAGGCTCCATCCGAAAGAATCTCTATGCTGTTGTTTGTAACAGGATAGGCATCGGCAACATTTTCAAAGAACTTTACAAGCGAAACGAAGCGTTTGGGGAGGCTCGCGGCAATCTCGGCTTTATTGTGCGTAGGGAAACACCGTCTCTGTATCTGCGTGAGCGACTGCTTGTTTATCAATCGTCGGCGACGGGTGTCCCTGCCGAAAAAATAGTATATGAACAGCCCCAAATAGGGAACACCAAGAATCACCAGCACCCAAGCTAACGTCTTTACAGGCACACGATTGTTAAGCACCACAGAGAATGCCGTCGCCACTGCAGCCACAATATAGAGCCAGTAGAGACAGCGCATTATTCCCCAAAATGTTATTGCATCGAGTCCGGACATTTACACTTTAGTAAAATATGATTGCGAATTTAATAATTATGAACAAAAAAAGATAGTGCAACTGCATGTAGTTGCACTATCTTTAAGTTTACTTAACAATTCAGAGGAGATTAGAAACGGCCGCCACCGCCCATTCCGGGACCTCCGAAGCCGCCACCGCCGCCCATGCGGCCGCCGCCTCTCTGCATCATTTCGCGAATCTCGGCAGGAGGAGCACCTCCGGGGGGAACACCCTGACCATTGAAGCCGCCTCTCATCTGCGAGCGCATATCTTTGTCGCCCATCTGATTGAATTTGTATATCACATGGAACATACAGTAGCTGTGGATGGCATTATTCTGTGTGTCGCGACGCATTGTTGCAGAAATATTACGGCTGACGTTGCTCTGCTCGTGCAGGATGTCGAACACCTGGAAAGAGACTGTGAGGGCATTCTTCTTGAGGAAGCTTGCCGACACCTGAGCGTTCCACAAAAGCTCGTTAGTGTTGAACGAGGGGTCGCTGTATCCACGACGGCTGCTCATGTAAATATCAGAATAGAGACGAATGTTGAACCAGGGTAACAGGATGTTTGTGCTGGGGCCGTATGAAAAATCATAAGTCTCGAGATTCTGATTGGGCTGCTGCTCGTTCACCGAACGTGCGTAGCGCAAAGAGCCGTTGATTGTCATTTCGAACCAATCGTTGCGGTAGCCTCCTTTGAGACGCTCGTTGATGCTTGTTGTCTTTATGGTGTTCTTCACACTATTCTGATTGAGCATGCTGATGTAGGCAACGCCGTGGTTGAAGCCCGCATCGGTAGAAGTGCTGTATGTGAATTTTGTGTTCGCAGGAATCGCAGAATTGAAGTTGAATCCTCCATTCACGTTCCAGTTGCCGTTGATATTCTCGGGGCGGGTGATACGTCCACCGGTCGCCTCGTTGTATGTTACTTTCTGGCTGATGCTGTTAAGTGTGTTCGAGAAGCGTACGTTGGCTGTAATTCCACGCTGAGCATCGGCATTATAGGTATTGAAGAATGCGTTCAGGTTGTTGCTGAACGAAGGCTTAAGGCCGGGGTTACCCTGAGTGATATTCAGAGGATTCGAGTCATCGGTAATATCCAAAAGATCGGTCATCGAAGGCTGCGAAGTGCTTCCGCGGTACATTACATTAAGCGTTGTAGTCTTTGTCCATTTGTAGCGCATGCGGATGTTGGGCGCAAAGTTGTTTACTGTGCGCTTGAGTATCGTGTCGAGGCCCATATACTGATAGGTCATGCGCGAGTGCTGGGGCAACCACGATGCGCCCACGCTGAGGTTCATCTTCTCTGTTACGAAACGCACCATTGCTGTTGCCTCGTGATTCATGTTACGATAGGCAGAATTCTGGCTGAGGCTGTCGCTTCTGTACTGCTGATAGTCCTCGGGAAGCGCGGGGAAATGATAATAGTGGTTGAGCAAAGGCTCGTAGTCGCCCAGATTGTCGAACACGTAGGTCGAGCGGTCGCTGCTGTTGTTGCTGTAGTTGAAGCGGTAGCTCAACTGCAGGTTGGCAATCTTGGAGAGAGGCTCAGTGTAGCTTACGCGTGTGCTGTAGTTCCAGCGCTCCGAGGGGGTGTTCGAGTAACGCTTTCTGTCGTAGCCATTGCCCGCACCCGCACGGTAATATTTCACAACGTTGTTCGAGAGATTCTCGCTCTCGCTGTCGCTGAAGCCGAAAGAGCCATCGAGCGTAAGGTTGCGTCCCACCTTGCCCAGACGACGGTTAATCTGAAGGTTGGCATTGGCCGAACGGCTCTCGCTGTTGCTCATCGACTCGTTGTTGTTGCTGTTGATGGCAATATCCTCGAAGCCCTCGGGCACCTCTCCGAACATGCTGCGCTTATAGTCGAAACCTTGCTCAAAGGGGTCGGCGTCGAAAGTTGCCGAAGAGCTTTTCGACCAGCTGTCAGATGTCGAGTATGAGAGTGAGGGGCGGAAGATGATGTTTGTCATAGAATCTATTTTCCACTCGAGACGAAAATCGGCATTAATGTTGCTCGAACGGCTGAAAGAGTTATTCTTGCTTGTAGAGAATTGGTTGGCGTTGCCGGTGGTCATGAAGTACTCGGTCGAAGAAAGGCTTTTCGAGTCTGTGTCACGATGGTTGAAACGCACGTTACCGCCAAGCTCGAGTTTGTCGGTGCGTGTCGCAAAGTTGAAGCCACCCATCTTGCTGGCCACGAGGCCCGAGCCGCCACCGCCGCGGAAGCCTCTGTCGGCAATGTTGTTAGCCGAGAGGATGAGCGACATCTGCGCCTTGTCGGTAAAGTGGCTGGTGGTATTTTTAGCCGAATATCTGTCGTGCGAGCCATAGGCAACGTCAGTATTGCTGAACCAACCCTGCTCGGCGCCGCGCTTCATCTGGAGGTCGAGCACAGCCTCTTCCTCGCCGTCGTCGATGCCTGTCACACGTTTAAAATCGCTATCTTTGTCATAGAATTTTACCCTATCGACAACATCGGCGGGGATATTCTTGAGAGCCATATTCTTGTCTGTTCCAAAGAAGTCCTTTCCTTTCATCAGGATGCGGTTCACGGTCTTTCCGTTCACGGTGATTGTTCCATCGTCGGAAATCTCGACGCCAGGATACTTTTTCAAAAGCTCTTCGAGCATTGAGCCCGCAGGCACACGAAAGGCTGCAGAATTGTAGACCATTGTATCCTCGCTCATTGTCACGGGAGGAACCTCGGCAGTGACAAGAGCCTCTTTAAGAGAAACAACATCGGGCTCAAGCTCAATGTTTCCAAGCTCGGTTGTCTTTTTGGCGGTAATCTTCACCATCTTCTCTTGAGTGAGAAAACCCACGTAGGAGATACGCATAAGATATTCGCCGGCCTCGGTGCTGATAGAGAATTTACCCTCGAGGTCGCTGGCGCCACCCGCCTTAAACACTGAGTCGGGCATTGCAAAAAGCTGAACGGCAGCATTGAGCAACGGTTCTTTTTCGGTTGCACCGATGATTGTTCCGTTCAGGAATCCGACCTTTTTCTTACTCGTCGTCTGACTGTCGGCGGGCACGGCAAACAACAGCAGGCCCAGCAACAGTATAAGCATATTTTTCATATTCTAAAAATTATTTTTCTTGTCAAATGTGCGAATGCACATTCGTTTGACATTACAAAGATAAAATGGTTTAAACTATATTTCAAAAATATTTACTAATTTAGCGGAAAAGTTTAAAAGAGGAGCAAAAAACAATGCACAACGGGAAAAATGCCATCGAAATACTGCTGCAGGCACTCACAAGCAATAGCGAGGATTTTGCAAAGATTATTCTCGAGGAAAAATCGGCCACACACAGCCCCGAATATGAAATTCCGCTGGAGAAGGCCTTCGCCAAGCACTTCACCGCTGCCGAGGACGGGGAGAGTCTGCGCGCCCTCGCACTCGTCGCAACACTATATTTGTCGGCGATGCACTGCGGCTTTCCGACGAGGCTGTTGAGAGCATCCGTCAGCTATCTGCGCGAAAATATTTCTCTGCCGACATTCAACTGCAACCACTACGAACAGCTTTACGCGAAACAGACCGACAAAGAGAATGTAGAATTTACATTATTCACAAATATTGACAAGTTTACAAAAATTAACCTGTCTAAAATAGATATTTTCGACGCATTTGATTTTCTATCCAACGGACTGTAATTCACAACATTACACACAGAACATTTAAAGACACGAACAGCAAAGTAGCCACACAATAAAAATAATCTTTGGCAAAATACTTGCATTCGGCTCATTGCGACATTATATTTGCAGAAATACCATAAAAAAACCACAAAATGAAAAAGACACTCATAGCTCTCGCAGCACTCTTCATGTGCCTTTCATGCGAGCAGGGAACAGACAAATACGAAAAACTGAACAAGCAGGCAATCGCCGAATACAACATTCCCATCCGCCCCGGATACGAAGGAAGAAACCCCTATTGGAACAAATTTGCAAAGAAATTCATGTACGCCCCCGCATTCGACTTTAAAGAGGTTGAAGGAGCGACTGCATACAGATACATTATAAAAGAGGATAAAAAGAAGGATGCAGCCGAATGGTCGTTCACAGCCGAGGCACCCAACCTTTCACTCGCCCCTGTATGGCAGCAGATAACCCCCGGAAACGTCACACTCACAGTGGAGGCACTCGGCAAAGAGAATGACAGCATAGGCATTGCAGGCGAGAGAAAATTCTACCGCGACATTCCCTTCAACGGCCCCTACCATGATGCTGTGCGCGACTACAAAGAGTCGGCACTGTTCGCGCTTCTCTACATCCACAATATGAAGGCCATACAGCATTGGAAGAACGACACCCTTCCGGACATGACATACGAGCTCAACACCTACCCCTGCAAAATCATCGGCTCCACAATCAGTGCCGAAGTGATGCTCTCGCAGTTGTGTCCCCAGCTTAAAGAGGACGCCATAAAAATAGCCGAGAATGCTGCACAATTCCTCATCAACCAGAGCCGTCCCGAGGGTGATGCACTCGCATACTTCCCGCCAACATACTACGGTAACTACGTAACCTCGGGAGCCGCACGCAACAAAGGCAAGACCATGGCAATGGAGGCACTCACAGCCGCCAACGCCTTCCTCGACCTTTACGACGCGACAGGCAAGCAGGAGTACTACGACCGCGCAATGAACATCACCGACACATACGCACGTCTGCAGGCCGAGGATGGTTCGTTCCCCATAAAGATGGACTTCTACACAGGCGAGCCCGTGAACAATGTACGCGCAATGCTCCACCCCGTACTCGAATATCTGCAACGTCTGGAGCAGCAATATAAGATAACAAAGTACAAGGAGATGCGCCGCAAGTCACAGGAGTGGATGAAGAACGGCGCCATGAAGACCTTTGACATGACCGGACAGTTCGAGGACGGCACAGTGGTGGGACTCGAGCCCTACGAAAACCTCACAAACTGCACCGCAGCCCCCTACGCAACCTACCTTCTCAACCAGGAGGATTGCAGCAGCGAAGAGCTTGCCGACGCCATCGACCTCATACGCTTCAGCGAGGACCAATTCCTCTATTGGGAAGCACCCTACTACACACGATACGGAGTAAAAATCAACCACACACCCTGCGTGGTCGAGCAATACAAATATCAGGTGCCCATCGACCACAGCGCATGTAACGTTGCAAACGCATGGCTCAGCCTGTACGAGAAGAACGGCGACGAGCTTGCATTTACCAAAGCCAAGGCACTCATCGACAACATCACCATCATGCAGAATATAAACACAGGAATGATTCCCACCTTCTGGAGAAGCTTCCTTCAGGGAACAGACTGGATAAACTGCACTCTGCTCTCGATACAGACTCTCATGAGAATGGACAAGATAATGCAAGAGACAGCCACAAAAGAGTAACAACTAAACAACAGATTAAACATAAAAAACACTACAATCATGAAAAAGATATTCAGCACATTAATAGCAGCGACCATCGCCCTTACATTTTCAGCATGCAGCGAGAGTGAAAGCTTCGACCCCTACAAGAATCGCAGCAAAAGGCCCTTCTACCCCACCACGGTAAGCTTCAGCAACCTGAACAACGACGGCTCGCATGCCGAAAAAGAGTGGAAGCTCACATACAACAGCGACAACAGCATAAAAGCCTACACATACGACTACAGCGTAAAGGCAAGCAGCGGAGTGGTGATGAACGAGCAGCACTCGGGCGAGCTCAGCTACCACAAAGACCCCTCGACCGGCAACGACGTCATTCAGAATATATTGACACTGAACAGCAACGTAACATCGCTGGCCTCTACCGAAAGCTACTGCGACAAAATAACAGAATACGTAGAGCTCTCGAACGGCGCAATACAGAAAATCACCACATTGGGACAGCGCACATACTCCAACGGCGAGCAGGAGGCCTATTCGACGACACGCACATTCACCTATTCAGACAAATACTGCATAGGAAGCACACTCATCGACAACAGCGGCACAACCACATATAAATATAATTGGAGCAACGGCCGACTGAGCAGTATTGTAAAATACCAGCAGGACAATGGTAGCAACGTCACTCAGGAAGAGTACAAATACACATACGACAACAGAGAGCTCTCGACAGACTACGAGTTCAACACAATGGCCTTCATCTACGGCAATATGCCCGAAGTGTACGCAGCAATGAACCTCTTCGGCGCAACAGCAGCCTACAAAATTGAGGGCGAGAGCTACAGCGGATACAGAAACTTCACAGGAACATCGAAGCCCATAGCCCCCGTGAACCGCAACTACACAATTCTGGAGACAACCAACAGCGTAACCTATACAGCCGACTCACAAAGTTCGAGCACATACCTTTTTACATTCAGCAACAACTAAAAAAACGAACTATGCAGCACCTCAATTACAGTGCCTATGCAAACATCACCGACGAGGAATGGATAGAGAGACTTGTGGCTATTCCACCCATCCAGCCGTTGCACCATTACTTTTTCAAGGTAAAATGTGCGTCGTTCCTAAAATACATTGCAATGAATGTTTACAATGACTGCGCAGAGAACATCTTGGGAGAATTTTATGAATTTCTCTCATATGATAATTGGCACGTGCTACGCAGCTTCAAAGGAAAGAGAAACGCATCGCTATCGACATATTTGTCGCGCTGCGCCCTATACTATTTTACAAAAAAGAAACAGAGGAGCAAAGAGGCGGCAGAGTTCTACAGTCTCGAGAGCGAAGAGATTATGGAGCAGCTCAATCATCTGACTGACGACGAAGTAAAAGCCGACCTGCGCGTGTGGAAGGCCTTTGCAAGGCTCAACGAGCGCGACCGCAAAGTGCTGAAACGTCTGGTTATCGAAGAGAAAAAGACAACAGATATTGCCGACGAAATGTGGCCGTACGTTAACAGCAGCGAAAAAGATTGGCGCAAGCTGCCCGTGAAACGCGTGCAGGACACAATAGCCATGATGAAACGACGCGCCCTCTTCGGGCTCGTCGAGGAGATGAGGCTGATGCCATCATAATAAAGAAACAAAAAAATCTTCCACGACAATATAGCTGTGTAAAGTGTCCCCCAAAGTTTTTTATCCAAACTTTGGGGGACACATCATTTCACTCACTGCAAATAAATATTTGCAACTGCTATATTATTGCTTTTCATAATCAATCGTTCTTGTATTCGAGGATATCGCCGGGCTGACAGTCAAGAGCCTTGCATATAGCCTCCAAGGTGCTGAAACGAACGGCTTTAGCCTTTCCTGTCTTAAGAATTGAAAGGTTGGCCTGTGTGATTCCAATCTTTTCGGCAAGTTCGCCCGATGTCATCTTGCGCTTTGCAAGCATCACATCTACATTTACTATAATAGACATTGCTGTGTGGGATTAGATGGTGAGATCCTGCTCGTTCTTCAATTTGACGGCAATGTCAAAAAGCTTGCCAAAAAAGATGATAAATATACCGAAAATCAGATAGTACATCTCAACATTGCCGTTGGGAATCATTGGGGTGATTGCCCAGAGCTCGCTCTGCAGCAAGGTGCTGCTGATGATGGTTGCTCCAACGCCATATATGCAAAATGAGTTCTTGTTGTCGAACACCCTATGATTGGATACATTGTAAAGTATAACAGCAATGAATATTCCGCAAGCTAATAATGTCAATATGTTTATGCACTGTGGCAGGTGGACGTTTATGGGAAGAGCGTTACTGTAATCTGAAATAATAAAGTTTACCGTTTCAACTGCGTCCGATACGGCACATAACAGTGCTACAACAGCTACAATGAGCAGACTGCGGAATCCCGGGCTTTCGTCCTTCGCGCTCTTCATCTTCTCCTCTTTTTCCAATTCACGGTTGGCATCTTCAAAATCTTTTTTGTATCGGCTTCTTTCAATAATTTTTTGGAATAGCAACAAGCCTCCTATATTGGCTAATCCCATACACAGGTACAGTAGAATTGCAGGCCAATCGGTCTTTCTGAATAGACAAATGACTATTGCAAAAAGAACTACTCCCCAGATGATTGCAAAGGCGTTGACAATTCTAGCAATCTTCTTTGTTGATGGTTTCTTCTCTTTCTTTCGTAGCTCATGTGTTTTCATAAATCATTAGATTTTTAGATTTTAATTAAAATTGTCGACAGTGCAAAAGTAGCACCAATTTATCGAAAAACAATAAATTTAATATTGTTTAACAATAAAAGGTTTCTACTATACGATAAAATTATCGCTGCGCACGGTTATGCGTTTAGTAATTATAAATGAACACAAAAAACTTTTCACCATTTCAACGCCACCCAGCCTAATTTTAACAGCGCTGTATTTTTTGAAGCAACTTTTGAGAAACAATATATTTTATACTAAAATCATCCTACTTTATATACACCTTATAAAAAAAGACATCCGATGAAAATTCATCGGATGTCCATAGAAAATTCTATACTTGTTTTTAGCAACTTTCTCCCGAAAAGGCTTAATCTCTCAATCGGAATCCCGAAGCCTTTGCAAGAATCGCAGCCTCTGTGCGACGAGCCGCGAAGAAGGCAAGTGCATTGAACACAAGCACAAAGAAGGGGAAAAGGATGGGAAGCTCCAGCGCAACCGACGCCGACGAGAGCACCCACGCATAAATTCCGAGCAACAGATAGTAACCGAGAATCAACAGAATGCCGAGCACCGATACTCTCTTCTGCAATTCAAAATTTCTGAAGCCCGCTACGATAAAAGCAAACAGATTCACCAACCCTGTAACTATCAACACCACGCCCAATGCTACGGGAGCAAAAGAGACATTGCTGTCGGACATTATCAGTTTGAAGTTGGTAAGCTCGCTTGTCGCGCCGCTTGTCTCAATTATCTGCATCAGTGTGGAGCAGAGTGTCGCCACGATAAGCACCACCGACAGCAGGTAAAAGAACTGATAGGAACGGAATTTCATAATTAATCTTCAGACTCGTTCTTCTCCTTTGCGAGGTTGCGGAAGTAAACTCTATCCTCGATGAATTCCTGTGTAGCGATGAGAGTGGGCTTGGGCTGACGCTCATAGTAACGAGAAATCTCAATCTGCTCGTGATTCTCGAACTGCTCTTCGAGGTTATCTGTTGTTGATGAGAACTCGTTGAGCTTGCGCAGGAGTTCCTCTTTCAATTCAGCAGCAATCTGGTTAGAGCGTTTGCCGATGATGGCAACAGACTCGTACACATTACCTGTTTCATTCACAAAATCGGCCATGTTACGGGTTACCGTAGTGGTCGGAGCATTTGTCTTTTTGTAGTCCATTTTATATTGTTTTTTATATTTTCTTATTCGTTCACCTCTTTCAGTGCCTCCTGGTAGTATTTCTCTACCTCTTCGAGGTATTTGCTCTCGGGAAATTCGTTCTTGAAAGCATAGTACTCGTCCACCGCATCGCGGTAGCGGTCGACCTTCTTGTCCTCGACACTCTTTTCGGCCATCTTGTACTTTGCACGCAGGATGAGGATAGAAAGTTCCTCACGCAATTTAGTGTACGGATACTCTTTGAGAGCATTCTGCGCAGTCACGATGCACGCCTGATAGTTGTTACGCATAAGGTCGAAACTGCCAAGATCGTAGTATAATTTCGCCGAAAGATAGTCTTTCTCTACGAGAATATCATACATTGCGAAGAGCATGTCCTGAACATCCGCGCGGTACTGAGTCGCAGGATAGTATTCGAGGAACAGCTGAAGTTCCTGTATCGCCGAGTGTGTGCTCGACTGGTCAAGCTCGGGAACGGGAATGCTTTTGAAGAGCGACTTTCCGCAATAGAAGCGGGCAAGCTCGTTGTACACTCCTCGCTGATAGGTAGAGTAATAGGTCTTGAAATATTGCGACGCTGTCTCGTAGTCACCCGACTCGTAGTAGCACATTGCAAGCATATAGAGCGACTCCTCGGCGTTTCTGTTACCCTTGAGCATGGAAATAATGTCTTCGAGCAGAGGGGCAGCCTTGCCATACTCACGGCCTATGAAATAGGCCTTTGCTGCCTCGTACTTACACTCGACGTCACTTGTTTTCAACAAATTGTTATATTTCGAGCATGAGGTGAGCAGCAACAATCCCAACAAAAGTGTATAAAAGCCCTTTTTCATAATTGCAAAATTCGGTTGCAAAGATAGCTATTTTACGCCGAAAAAGCAATGGTTATTCGCCATTTAATTGTTATTAATTCAAAATAAAAGGCAAAGAAAAGTAAGAACGGGAAATTTGGCGCAGCTTTTGTATGCAGAGAGAAAAGAAAAAACTATATTCGCAGATTATTTGATGTTAAGAGATGAAATTTCAGCTAATATCCGATTATTGTCCCACGGGCGACCAGCCGGAGGCTATTGCGCAGCTGGTGGAGGGTGTAAAGTCGGGCGTTCCTGCCCAGACTCTTCTGGGCGTTACAGGCTCGGGAAAGACATTCACCATTGCCAATGTGATTAAGGAGATTAACCGCCCCACACTCATTCTGAGCCACAACAAGACCTTGGCCGCACAGCTGTACAATGAGTTCAAGAGCTTTTTCCCGAACAACGCCGTGGAGTACTATGTATCGTACTACGACTACTACCAGCCCGAGGCCTACATTCCCTCGACCGACACATATATTGAGAAAGACCTTGCCATAAACGACGAGATTGACAAACTGCGTCTCTCGGCAACGTCGGCACTGCTGTCGGGACGCAAGGACGTGGTTGTAATTTCCTCTGTATCGTGCATTTACGGAATGGGTAACCCCGCCGATTTTTACAACAATGTGCTGGAGGTAAAGGTGGGAATGAAGCTCGACAGAAATGTTTTTCTGCGCAAACTTGTGAGCAGCCTCTACGTGCGCAACGACCTTGAGCTGAACAGAGGAATGTTCCGCGTGAAGGGCGACACGGTGGACATCAGCCTCGCCTACAGCGACCATGTGCTGCGCGTGACATTCTGGGACGATGACATTGAGAGCATAGAAGAGATTGACGCCGACACAGGGCGCCGCATCGTCGACTTTGACGAATACAAAATATACCCCGCCAACCTTTTCATGACCACAAAAGAGAGCACTCTGAACGCCATTCATCAGATTGAGGATGACCTTACGGAGCGCGTGGAATATTTTAAGGAGATTGGCAAGCCCTACGAAGCAAAAAGATTGTACGAGCGTGTAACCTATGACATGGAAATGATGCGCGAGCTTGGACACTGCTCGGGCATCGAGAACTACTCGCGCTACTTTGACGGCCGCGAGCCGGGGACGCGCCCCTACTGTCTGCTCGACTTTTTCCCCGAAGATTTTCTGATGGTAATAGACGAGAGCCACGTGAGCGTGCCGCAGATTCACGCGATGTACGGCGGCGACCGCGCCCGCAAGATGAATCTCGTGGAGTTTGGATTCCGCCTGCCAGCTGCCCTCGACAACCGCCCGCTGAAGTTCGAGGAGTTCCAGTCGATGACGCATCAGGTAATCTACGTCAGCGCCACCCCCGACGACTACGAGCTCAGCGAGAGCGGCGGAGTAATCGTGGAGCAGCTTATACGCCCCACAGGCCTGCTCGACCCGATAATAGAGGTGCGCCCGTCGATGAATCAGGTGGACGACCTTATGGAAGAGATTGAGGTGCGCATACGCCGCGAGGAGCGCGTGCTTGTCACCACCCTCACGAAACGCATGGCCGAAGAGCTTACAGAATATCTGCAGAAGAATGGCGTGCGCTGCAACTACATACACAGCGACGTTGACACGCTGGAGCGCGTACAGATAATGAACGACCTGCGCGAAGGCCTCTACGACGTGCTCATAGGAGTGAACCTGTTGCGCGAGGGCCTCGACCTTCCCGAAGTTTCACTGGTAGCCATCCTCGACGCCGACAAAGAGGGATTCCTGCGCAGCCACCGTTCGCTGACACAGACTGCCGGACGCGCCGCCCGCAACGTGAACGGAAAGGTTATATTTTACGCCGACCGCATAACCGCGAGCATGAAAAAGACGATGGACGAGACGAATCGCCGCCGCGAGAAACAGATAGCCTACAACGAAGCAAACGGAATCACTCCCAAGCAGATACGCAAAAACATCGGCAATGCGCTCACCGGCGAGCGACGCGAGCCGGGCAGGAGCATTGCCTACAACGAGGAGCAGAGCTTCGCGCAGGCTGTTGCCGACCCCATCGTGGAGTATATGAGCCGCGAGCAGCTTGAAAAGAGTATCGAACGCACACGCAAGCTGATGAAGGAGGCTGCCGACAAGATGGAGTACATAGAGGCCGCACAATATCGCGACGAAATGATGAAGCTACAGGAACTTTTAAAGAAGAAAGAATAAAAAAGCAAGGCGGGTGTGAAATGCACCCGCCTTGCTCCCGTTTATTTTGTAATGAGTTCTACAATGTAGTCAATACCCGAAGGAGCCTCGTTGAACATCAGCTTCACGCCCTCCTTTGTCTTCTTGAACTTCACAGGCTGTTTGTCGGCAAATGTGAATACCCTCTTTACCTTGCAGTCGAGCGGCAACAGAAGTTCTTTCTCGCTGCAGTTTAAGATGTGCACAAAGAGACGTTCCCCTTTTCTTGTGGTCACTCCCCACTCCTGTGCAGGAATGTCGCCGGCAGTAGTGCCGTATATAGTCTCGCCGTTTGCACGCAACCACTCACCCATCTCTTTCAAGCGTTCGATGACAACGGCAGGAATCTGTCCGTTAGGCTGGGGGCCTACGTTGAGCAAGAGATTCGCACCCTTACCCGACGTACAGATGAGCAGACGGAGCAGAGTCTCGGTGCTCTTGTAATTCTGATCCACGAGCTTGTAGCCCCACATTCCGTTCATAGTCTCGCAGGTCTCGAGTGGCAGGCGGCTAACCTCCTGACCACTGAATCCGGCCTTATTCTCGCCGGGAATGTCGCGCTCGAAAATCTGAATATCCTCGCCGGGATTGATAGTAGCGTGGTGGTTGTTACCTATGAGGCACGATGGCTGCAGCTTATGAATGAGGGCATACTGCTCGTCAAGCTGCCAGTCGAATGGAATGGAATCTTTGTAGCGGTCCCACTTGCCATCGAACCAGATGGCGCCAATCTCGCCATAATTTGTGAGCAATTCTGTCAACTGCTTGTTCATGAAACTATAGTAAGCGGGCCAATTCTCATTTTCCCTTACACGGCCAATAATCTTCCTGCCGCTACTTCCCATAGGGTACTCGTCGCGCGCCCAATCAATGTGTGAATAGTAGAGGTGCAGCTTGATGCCCTGCTTGTGGCACTCGTCGGCAAGCTCCTTGAGTACGTCACGGCCGAAAGGCGTAGCATCGACGATATTGTATTTGCTCTGCTCTGTGTCCCACATTGAAAAGCCATCGTGGTGTCTGGATGTGAAGCAGATGTATTTTGCTCCGGCAGCCTTGATTGCCGCAACCCACTCCTTTGCGTCGAAACGATGCGGGTAGAATGCATCGGCCGCCTTTGCATATTCATTCTTGTCAATAGGGTAATTCTGCAGGTACCACTCGCCCTGTGCAAACATACTGTATATGCCCCAGTGGATAAAAATACCGAACTTATTGTCGGTAAACTCCTGACGAGCCTTGAGATTCTCGGGAGTGGGCACGTACTGCGCCTCCTGAGCTTCGGCGAATGTCGATGCAAACAGCAACGATGCAAATGCCGCTCTCTTTATAAATTTCCTTACGATACTCATATTTCTCTTTTTAATGTTTTTTGCAAAAATAAACAAGCGGAGCGAGAATTGCAAATAACTCAATTACGGCGGATAGTCAGACTATCCGCCGTAATTGAGTATTAGAGTTTGAAAATCAATACCGATAATTATTTGTACAAAAGGAATATACAGGGGATTTTAGAGAGGTCGGGAGCCTTTCCGCGCCAATCTTTCACGGTGCGGGTGCGAACAAATTCATCGTCGCAGGTGAGGTTGGCAGCGATACAGAGCTTCGTCTGCGGGCGGCAGTTCTTTATAATATCCTCTATCATCTTGCCGTTGCGGTAGGGAGTCTCGATGAAAAGCTGAGTCTGATCCTCGCTGTAGACACGCTGCTCAAGCTGCTTGAGCTTGCGGGCACGTTCGTCGGGTTTTATGGGAAGATAGCCGTGAAAAGCGAAGCTCTGCCCGTTGAAGCCCGAGGCCATCACCGAAAGAATGATGCTCGAAGGGCCCACGAGAGGCACCACCTTCAGCCCCTTTCTCTGGGCAATGGCAACAACGTCGGCACCCGGGTCGGCAACCGCGGGGCATCCGGCCTCGGAGATTACCCCCATGGGCTTTCCCTGCGCAAGCGGAGCAAGATAGCCGGCAATGTCGTTGGGCGAAGTGTGCTTGTTAAGTTCGAAAAATGTAGAGCCGTCAATGTCAAATTGCGCATCAGCCTGACGCAGGAAACGGCGCGCCGAGCGCACATCCTCGACAATAAAATGACGTATCTCTTTTATAATCTCTATATTATGTTGCGGCAACACCCTGTCGAGAGGCGTCGCGCCCAATGTTACGGGCAAAAGATAAAGTGCTGCATCCATATTAATTTGCAATAATAGATTGTGCGAAGATACGCAAAATTCGCAACATTTTTGTAACTTCGCAAAAATCAGTTTCACAAACAAATTCTAAAAACAGGAAAAATGAAAAAATTATTCATATTCGACCTCGACGGAACGCTCCTCGACACTGTGGCCGACCTCGGCAACAGCTGCAACCACGTATTCACCGAAGCGGGCTTCCCCACCCACCCGATAGATGCTTACTATAAATTTGTGGGTAACGGCATTGCCAAGCTCATCGAGCGCGCACTGCCTGCCGACGAGGCAACAGCAGAGAATATAGAGAAACTGCTGCCTCCGTTCCGTGCATACTACAACCTGCATATGGCCGACGACACGAAGCCCTACCGCGGAGTGTGCGAACTGATCGCCGAGCTTCAGCAGAAGGGAGTGGCAATCGCTGTTGCTTCGAACAAATATCAGGCAGCGACAGAGAATCTTGTGAAGAAATATTTCCCGGAGATTAATTTTGTTGCGGTATTCGGACAGCGTGACAATGTTCCCGTGAAGCCCGACCCTGCCATCGTCCGCGACATTCAGCAGGCTGCAGGAATAGTGGATACTGCCGAGATTATCTACATTGGCGACTCGCTCGTAGACCTGGACACTGCAAAGAACAGCAACGTGGAATTTGTAGCCGTCACATGGGGATTCTGCCCGCGCGAGAGCCTTGCAGAGAACAACCCCGCACACATTGCCGACACCATAGAGGAGTTGCGCGCAGTGCTTATCAAATAGAAAGATTACTGAAAAGTTTTCGTCCTTTAGCGTAGTATTGCCAAAGGATTGAGAAATTCACACGCTCGGGAATGACGTCACTGACGGCCTTCCCGAGATTTTCTTTACGCGCAGCAGCGTAAGAATCCTTCACCCTCGCAAACTCGCGACGCGCAGCAACAACAGCCTTAAAATCGCCCACATTGCCCGAGAGCAGGAATTTCGCTGCTGCCACATAGTCGAGCAGCGCCCTGCGGCGCATCACCTGCGAAAGTTCCTCGGCGGGAAGATTCTTGTAGAGCATCAGAAGATTGTTGCGGAAGTTGAGGAAGGTCTTGCGGGGATTGCTTTTGTTGAGCGTGGCGCCACCCACATGATAGACTACACTGTCGGGCACGCAAACGATGCGCCTGCCACGCGCGCGCAGACGCCAGCATAGGTCAATCTCTTCCATATGGGCAAAGAATGAGCCGTCGAGCCCACCGGCCGACCAATAGTCGGCCGAGCGTATCATAAGCGCAGCGCCTGTTGCCCAGAAAAGGTCGGCAATATTATCATACTGTCCTCTATCCTCTTCGACAGCATCGAAGATGCGTCCGCGGCAGAAGGGGTAACCGTAGCGGTCGAGAAAGCCGCCTGCGCCACCCGCATATTCAAAGAGAGCCTTATCATTGTAGCTCAGCAGCTTAGGCTGGCAGGCTGCAACATCATCGTGAACATCCATAAAGGCAAGCAGCGGAGCGAGCCACCCGCGAGTAACCTCAACATCGGAGTTCAGCAGCAGATAGTAGTCGGCCGAGACCTCGCGCAGCGCATAATTGTATCCGTCGGCAAAGCCATGATTCTTGTCGAGACACACAAGGCGCACGGCGGGAAACTCGCGACGCATAATCTCGAGAGAATCGTCTGTCGAAGCATTGTCGGCAACAACAACCTCGGCCTCGGGCGAAAATTCCAAGACCGACGGCAGGAAACGACGCAGCATCTGCGCGCCATTGTAATTGAGGATGACCACCGCTACCCTGTTCTTCATAAACGCAAAATTTTATTCGGAGTCTATAATTTCGGCAACCGTCAGAGCCGAGCAATCTTCGTTAAAATCGCCCAGACGCACACGCACCAATTTATTCACAAGCGCCTTGTTGCACTCAGTCTCCACGCGTATATAGTTCTCGGTGAAGCCTCCCATGGGCATTTCGGGACGCGGCTTTTCGAAAAGCACGACAGCCTCTTTGCCTACGAAACGTTTGTAGAAGGCGATGCGCTTCTCCTCGGAGAGTTCGATGAGCAGACGACTGCGACGCTGCTTCTCGGCGGGAGGAACAGCACCCTCAATCTTCAGAGCCTGCGTGCCCGGTCGCTCGGAGTAGCTGAAGACGTGCAGCTGGGAAATATCGAGTGATTTTATAAAGTCATAGGCCTTCTGGAAGAGCTCTTCAGTCTCGCCGCGAGTGCCCACAATGACGTCCACCCCGATGAAGGCATCGGGAAGCACGCGACGCACAGTGGCAATCTTTTCGGCAAAGAAGGCTGTGTCGTATCGGCGGTGCATCAGCTTGAGCACTTCGTCGCTACCCGCCTGCAAAGGAATGTGCAGATGGGGCATAAAGCTGCGCGACTCGGAAATATAATCTATAATCTCGTCGGTAATAAGGTTGGGCTCTATCGAGGAGATACGGTAACGGTCGATGCCCTCAACAGCGTCGAGAGCCTTCACAAGAGAGACGAAGCTCTCGCCTGTGCTTTTTCCAAAATCGCCGATGTTCACTCCTGTAATCACAATCTCGCGGCCACCCTCGTCGGCAGCCTTGCGCGCCTGCTCCACAAGGTCGGAGACAAGAGGATTGCGGCTGCGTCCACGTGCATGAGGGATTGTACAATATGTACAGAAATAGTCGCAACCATCCTGCACCTTCAGGAAGTAGCGGGTGCGGTCGCCGCGCGAGCACGAGGGCACGAAGCGGCGCACATCCTTCGTGGGCTGCACGAACCACTCGCCCACCCCTTCACGTTTCTGCAGGTTGCCAAGATGTTCGAGAACATCGCCTTTGCGGTCGATGCCAAGAACAACGTCAACACCCTCTTCGGCAGCGAGTTTCTCGGGCGAGAGCTGGGCGTAGCATCCGGTGACAACTACGTAAGCTCCCGGGTGCTTGCGTATGAGTTTGTGGATTGCCTGACGGCATTTTTTCTCGGCCTCTTGTGTAACGGCGCAACTGTTAATCACGCAGATGTCCGCCTGTTCGCCGCGACGCGCAGTGCGTATGCCTGCCTCTTGCAGCGTACGTTCGATGGTCGAGGTCTCCGAGAAATTGAGTTTGCAGCCCAGCGTGTAGTAGACTGCTTTTTTATCTTTGAATATAGATGTATCTATCATTGTCTGTTTCTATCGTGCTTCTGTGTGCGAAGATAATTATAAAAAACGAATTTTCGGCATTAAAGGCCGTAACATTAACTTTTGTTCTTGATTACTTTATTTTCAATTATGGGGATTGAGAATTTTGTTTCTTCAATCCCTGTATTTTTTACCATTGATCTTTGGTTGCTAAATGAACGGTTATTCTTTCTATATGTACTTTGGCGCCCAAAGTACCAAAGGCCCGGCACGCGGAAAGTGCATTGCTTTTTGCGAACTTCGCCTGCGCTCATAGCGTGTGAAAATAAATTTTCACCCATTCGCTGGCACGAACTTTCGGCTCGTTCTTTGTTCACAAGTTGCCTATGGGCAACATTCCTCAGTCAAACGAGCCTTGCCACTCAAGCCTATCGTATGTTTTTCGGGTGCTGTGGAACTCCTTCAGTTATCCACGCGCTGCGTGTATAACTAGCAGTCAAACAGTCTTTGCCTTCGGCGAACTTCGGCTGCACTCGCTTTGCAACCTGCAAGTAAACTTGCGTTACGCTCGTTTGCACAAACTTTCGCACTATTCCCGAAAAACATACGGGCTCTCACTGTGCCCTTTAACGGTGCCGGAAATTTTTAGAAGTTACCAATGCTTGCAAAAAACTCCCCCTCTTGGCTAAGAGGGGGTGGCCTTTGGCCAGGGGCGTTCGACGATTATTTATTCTAACTCCCTCCCCCTTCGGGTACTCCCTCTTACAGAAGAGGGAGAGTTCCTTTTACAAAGGTTACTTTAAAGAAAATACAGCACTGTCAAAATCACAGGCAACGGCCGCAGCAAAAGGCGCGGAAAAGAGTGTGAAAGTTTTTTTGGCGCGCCGTGGCGCGGCTAAACTTGCACACTCCCGCGTAGTCTTTCTGTGGGAAAAGTTGC